>JANQEP010000153.1 GCA_028278305.1 Candidatus Gastranaerophilales bacterium | reverse complement strand
AATCAGCATATGCCGCAGCCTGTCCCAGAAGTTGTTCAACACTCATTGTTCCGTCAGAATACCCGGTATGCATATGCAGATTAACTTTGAACTTACCGTTTCTTACATTTTCAAAGTTTTTACCTGTGGAAAAATTTTCCGGAGTTAATTCTTCAGCTAAAATATGTTTTAATTCCCCGGCTCCCATTACAGATCGTAATTTTTCAGAAGAAGCTTCAATCTTATATTCAGCTTTGAGCCCTTCTGCCAGTTTTTCTCTGTATTTTTCATCTTCCGGATATTCAGGCGCAACAGTCTCTTTAATAGCAGTTTCTTCCATCTTATTTAATTCTCCAAAACTTAAGCCCTTAATATCCCATAAGCTTTTAAAACCGGAAGAGCCCTCTAACCTCTGCTGCGGCTTTTGATTTGCTGCAGAAAAAGATTTTTGGTCATTATTAATAGCTTTATAAAAATATGGTAATCTATTTTTATTGTCAATGGTAATCATTAAAAATTTTTTTTGATTCTTAAAATCTTATAAATCCCCTGAATATGAAAAATTATCCCTGATTTGGTAAACTTTTGTAAAAACTTAATTTTAAACATTTATGGGAATTTTTTATTGATTTTTAATATTTACTTTCTATCAGCTGTTCATAATATTCCAGGCTTGCCCTGCTCAGGCAGCATTCAATAATTTGTTTGCCGAGCGGGTTAAGATCAGACACGAGGTATTCTGACAATTCTTTTACAAAGAAATCATAAAGCATTTCAGCTCCCATATCATAACCCTGATTACCGACTTCAGGCTGTTTATCAATTTCCATAAATTTATCAACAATAATTGTACCTTCAAATTGCATATTTTTAATTGTATAACCTGCAAGCGCACATCTTGCGGGTTGAAGTTTATCTGCTTTAAAGGCTGCCTGTCCTCTTCTTGCAAGGTATTCCCTGGCTATCCACTGCGGCATAAACCCGACTTTCCATACTCCTATATGCTGGTTTGGTATGAGAGTATACCGGGTTTTTGGAGTCTTTAAAATCTGCTCGAGCAGCAGATTAGCATGGTCAACCTTCCGTCCCGTGGCAAAGGGCCAGTATGAACCTACTCCTTCACTTTCCAGTTTATCACTGTCTATTATGCTCGGGTTTGAAAACCCTCGCGGCGCTACCAGCCTCCATAGCCACGCAAGGGCAGGAGGTAAAATATGAAGTATACCAAGTATTCCGTATGACGGCTGCTGCCGTGAACAGGGAGGAGTTCTCAGACCAAAGCTTCTATAGTCAATCTCAACAGGATCCTCCTGAACTCCTTCAACACACTGCCGTGGAATTATTACCCTCGGGTTAGGGCAGGGTTTTCCGGGCTTGTCTTCTGTATGTTCCCAGATAAGACAGGTAGCATCAGGCTGTCCCTTTAAATTTATAAATATAAGCGGAATATCCGGGTGAATGGTTAAATTTTCCAGCGTAGGGTCTGTTCCGTATTTTTGTATATGGTTTATACGTATAAACCATCCCTGCTCCGCGTCTTTTACAACTAATTTTTTATTGTTATTCTGTATTTTTGGATGACATAGCGCCATATCATCCGTAACAGGTAATAGTTTACACGACTGACCGAGTGACAGATATTTTTCATCACCGTTTAGTATATTGGTTCCCAGTTTTAACCGCCCGTCTATGCTTCTGTGCGGATGTTCGAGCATCTCGCTTTTACCGCTTCCGCTTGCACCTTCGTGCAGGAAGGCTATTTCATTATCATAAGGTGTTACAAGTTTAACCGTAGAGCCATGAACCGTTGTCCATCCTTCCTGTGCGCCGAACGACAGCAATACGCCGTAAACTCCTTTTTTCGCGCTGGGACCCGGGTATAAATTATAAGAAAATATTTCATGTACCCCTTCATTGTTATTATGAACAACTGTCTGCTTACCCTGAAAATGAGAATGCCTGAATGGCGGCGCCAGGTATATAATTGCTTTCGGATAAAAATCCTTATCAAGCGGTTCAATTTCCAGATGTCCCTGAAGGTCATATAATCCTGTCGCAAAAAATGCCGCATTCACCGGGGCTACCAATAAGGCAGGATAACCGTATTCTTTTCCGCCTGCCATAAAAGGCAT
Organism: Candidatus Gastranaerophilales bacterium; assembly: GCA_028278305.1. Classification (GTDB taxonomy): domain Bacteria; phylum Cyanobacteriota; class Vampirovibrionia; order Gastranaerophilales; family UBA9971; genus JANQEB01. The sequence continues at coordinate 11,348 of JANQEP010000153.1, read as the reverse complement.
AACTATCAATTCATTTTTTTCCAGCCAGTCAAATGTTTTAGTCCTGAGAATTTCAAAATTATATCCAAAAGTTTCATTAAAGTGTATTTTGTCGGTTTTAGATATATTGTTTACGTACATACAGTCAGGATCTCTTCTTCTCATGTACGGATCCCTGTAATTGATAATAATACCGTTATTACATCTTACAATGTCAGCTTCCGGAATGTAGCCCAGTCTTTCTATACCGTAGCCAACCTCAAATTCTTTTTTATTAGCCCCGCCCAACGCGAGGTCAGCTAATTCCTGCCTGTTTTTCGGATAAATTATTTTATCTGAATGCATTAAGATATTATTTAATTCAGTCGGAATTTTCCAATTTATACAGTAGTTACTCATAAGTTATTTATATTATCTCCTATATCTGCCTTTTTAAAATTATATATGATAATTAGAAAAATAAAGTAGTTTTTTGAGGTTTTTATAAAATTTCTTAAAATTTATAAAAAATTTTTAAAAATACAATTCGTGATTCGGGTTAGTTAACCTGAATCACGGGTTAGCTAAATTAAATCTGCTATCAGGTTCATAATATTTTCATAGTAAACCTCGGGAGTATAAAAAAGCTCAACTTTTTTCCTTGCTATAAATCCCATTTCCGAGCATATTTGGGACTGGTCAGATAAAAATTCAATTTTTTCCGCTAATTCTTCCGGGCTGTCATGCCTGTAGAGAATACCGTCTGTCCCGTCCTGCACATATTCGGGAATCGCGCCGCTATTGGCGGCTAATACAGCTTTACCCATAGCATAGGACTGCAGCACCGAGTTTTGGGAATAATCAGATTCCAGGGACGGAATCACTATTATTCGGGCATTTTTTACCAGTGTATGCAGCTCTTCTTTTTTTAACCTGTCCGTTAATTTCAGGTTTCTCAGGTTTTTTTTTTCCTTTATTTTTTCAAACTCAACTTTGTCTATTCTCTCTGCTGAAACATAGAGTTTTATATGTTTTAGTTTTTTCATTGCCTCAACAAGAACACCAAATTCATTTGCCGGGTTTAGACCGCCCAGGTAAACTATATAAGCTTTTGATTCATATTCGGGTTTATAAATTTCAGGAAGTATAAAGTCCCGTATAAGTTTAATTTTATTCTGGGAAGCTCCTTTTTTTATCATTAATTTTTTTAAAAAATTACTTGATACCACGAATCTGTCTATTTTTTCAGCGTAAAACGTATTTGCTACAAAACCTGAGTTAGCCATATTACATAGAACAGGAATATTTCTTTTCTTTGCCTCGGTAAAAATAAACTGCCAATAGCTGTTAATTCCGAATCCCCATACTAAATTTGGGCTTGCAATATCAAGAAGTTTCGCAAACTTTTTTGCCGTGTTTATTTTCTCTAAAAAAGAGTATTCTCTACCGGAGTTAAAGGAAAATACAGGAGAATCATCAAATTTTTCCGAAAAAGGGATTATCTGATGACCATTTGAATGAAAAAGCCCGGTAATCTTTTGCTCTAATAATTCTTCTTTATAATAAAATTTTGGAGCGGTTATAATCTTCATTCTCCCCCGCAGGCGCTTTAAACGCACTATTTTAAAAACTTTTGAATTTTTTAAATATTAATAACTTTAAAAAGATTTATTATTCACAAACAGGGTAAGCATACTGTACAGTTTTGGTGTAAGTTCGGGATTAAACGGTAAAACCCGTCAGGGATTATTCTGACGGGCTTTATATATCTATAAATACCAGACAAAATAAGGATTTGCCCGGCTGATTGAAGGACTAGTTATTTCCGGAGAGCTCAAGGATTTTCTTTTTCCAGACCCCGAGATAATTATAGTCTCTGGCTGAAATCTGAACTTTAGTATCAACCAGCAGTTTTCTTATTTCATCAGAAATTGTTTCTTTGCTTTTATTGCCGAAATTAAAATTTTTCTCAAACATTTAAATTGTACTCCGATTTACCCTTCTTTAAAATTTATTCGTTTTTTTTCTTTAAAAGTTTAATTATTTTCTGCTTAAAATTAAAAACTGCAACATTTTTTTACAATAAAAGTTTATCAGGCTAAAATGTTTAAGTATGCTGCCATTGCTTTATAAAAGTTCTCTATGATAATTACAGCAGGAAAATATAAGGGAAGAAAAATAAAAACTCTTAAAACCGGCGTGGTCAGACCTACTTCCGCCAGGGTAAGAGAGAGTATTTTCAACATAGTTCAGCTTACTGAGGATGATACGGTTTTTTATGAAGGAAAAACAAGCTTTCTTGACCTGTTTGCAGGCAGCGGGATCATGGGACTTGAAGCCCTGAGCCGGGGCGCTAAAAACGTTGTTTTCGTGGAAAAAAATCCCGAAGCTGTAAAAATTTTAAAGCAAAACATATCCATAGCCGAAGATTCCGAAATTACAAGGGCTATAGCCGGGGATTCGCTAAGGTCTCTCAATAAATTCCGGGAAAGCGAGTTTAATTTTATATTTATTGACCCGCCCTATGAAGCAGGCTTATACAAGCCTGCTTTAGAAAAAATCAGGGAAAATAAAATACTTGCAAAAAACGGTATTGTAGTCCTGGAACATAATTGCAAAGCCAAAATGTCAGAGCTTGCCCCTGAGTACGGATTCAGGGTTTACAAGACAAAGGTTTACGGAGATACCGGAATAACAGTCCTTTGCAGGTAATTTTATTTGATATTTGAATATGCCCAGGCATTAAGATTAGGCTGCTCTGCGGTAATGATGTCTTTTGGTTCTTCTTCGTCTATACCGTGAGCTATAGGTTTATAGAGCCTGTTATAATACTCAATAACCATTCTGTCGGAATGGAAATAAGCTTCCGCTGTCCTGACAGCCTGACGCATCAGCTGAGCCCATCTTTGTTTATCTTCATAATATGTAGGCATGATTTTGTTTTCAATAATATTCATCATGCACTCATAATCTCTCCAGTGACGCTCTTCCCACGGAATATCATCGTCAATTCCCGGGTATTTTACGGTATATCCGTTGATATCATCAAATGTTCCTTCCACTGCCCAGCCGTCAAATATTGAAAGATGCAGTGCTCCGTTCATATTAGCAGACATTCCGGATGTTCCTGATGCTTCAAACGGTCTTAGGGGGGTATTCAGCCATACATCAGTACCTTTTTTAAGTAATGCGCTTAAATCCAGCTCATAATTGGGAAGCACTACAACATTCGGCAGTTCATAAGACTGCTTAAGAATGTTATTAAACATATCTCTTCCTAGCGTATCAGCTGGATGGAATTTCCCGGAGAATATAAGCTGGATTTTATTTTCCCTGAGCATTTTTGCGATGCGGTCTCTTTCCATAAGGATTAGCCATGCTCTTTTATAGTCAGCAAATCTTCTTGCCCAGGTAATTGTAAGTACATCCGGGTTAAACAGTTTTCCTGTCTTACCGGCAATGTATTTAAATAATTCTTTTTTCATCTGTTTTTTTGTTTCAAGAAGAGGGGCATCTTCCGGACTTTTTTCGGCGTTCTGAACCCTGGAATCCTGCCAAAAATTAAGGTTTACCGCGTTAGTTATAGCAATTATCGGGCACCTGTCTTCGATATGCTGCCACATTTTATTGGCAACAAGTCCATGCAATTGGGAAACAGCATTGGCTATACGGCTCATTTTCAGGGCTGCAACGGTAAGCGAGAAGTTTTCACCGCCCAGCTCCACTGCTTTTTCACGTGTAGCGCCGGCAAAAAAGCCTCCGTTCATCAGTGTATCAACCCAGTGGACTTCATTTCCCGCTGAGACCGGTGTATGGGTTGTGAAAACTGTTTTTGCCCTCACTTTGTTAAGATCGCCTTTATATTCCCTTAAAAGCTCAAATGCAGCAGGAAGTGCATGCCCTTCGTTCATATGAACAAGGTCAAAATCAAATCCTACTTCCCGAAGCACTTTAACTCCTGCGGCTCCAAGCACAACTTCCTGTGCAATACGCGTGCTTTCATTGCTGTCATAGAGCTTATGGGTTATAGCGCGGTCTTCCGGCGAGTTTTCAGGAAGATCTGTTGTTAAAAGATATATAGGGCATGTGCCGAAAATTTCCGGCTCCAGCCTGTAAGCTTTTACTTTAACATCTCTTCCGTAAATTTTAATATTAACTGTAACTCCTGTGTCTGTAAGAAAATCGTATTGTTTTCTTACATAAGCGATTTCTACATTGCCCTCGCTGTTAATTCTCTGGTCATAGTACCCGTAAGACCAGAAAATAGTTACGCCAACCATTGGAACCCCAAGGTGACCGGCTGACAGCATATTGCTGCCTGCAAGAAAACCAAGACCTCCTGCATAAGTACTTAAAGTTTGGTCAATTGCCATTTCCATCGAAAAATATGCTACTTTTGGTAAAGTCATTTTGTTCTTACCCTTTTTTTAATATACCTTTTACGTTACTTAACAAAAAATTAAAACTTAAAATATTTTTTTATTATATAACATTTAAAATTTTTAAAATAAAACTTAATAAATTTTAAATAAATTTTATATTAAAAACTTTTTTAACCTCCTCTTCTAGCGCTTATATACTGTTAATGCGGTTTAATTCAGGATGTAACAAAAAATTTTATAAAATAAATAAGAAGTTTTTATTTATTCCTTAATATAATAAGACATTTATTATGATTATAGCAAAAAAAAATTATCCGGGCTAACTTTATAACTGCAAGTTAGGGACTACACTGTCTTGAACCTTCATTGCAATGCATTTTACAGGGCATATTGCCTTACATAAACCGCAGCCTGTGCATTTTTGCCTGTCAATTTTCAAAAAACCGTTTTTACTGTCGGTTATAGCCTGGTAACCAGCATCAAAACAGGCTTTATAACATTTTCCGCATTTTATACACTTTGAATGGTCAATAACCGCTGCGGCTACAGCCTGCTTATTAAGGTCTGCAATGGGTTTAATATATTTGAGGGATTTACCTTTTATTTCAGTGAGGGAATTTAGCTCATGTTTTTTAAGAAATGTGTAAATTCCCTTTTGAAGCCCATTTATAATTTCATAGCCGTTGTGCATGACTTCTGTACAAATTTGAACTGTAGAAGCGCCGAGCATAATAAACTCAACGGCGTCCTGCCAGTTTTTAATTCCGCCCGCGGCTGAAACCGGGCAATCAACCGAAACCGCAATTTCAGATACTGCTTTAAGCGCAACAGGCTTAATGATATTGCCGGAAATTCCGCCGTATGCTGTTAAGCCTTCCACATTTAATTCAGGCATGCCTGTCTCGATATCAACACCTGCAAAGCCTTTAACAGTATTTATCGCGGTAATTCCGTCAGCTTTGTTTTTAACGCATACCCCGGCAAGATGCTTTATGCTGGATACATTAGGGGAAAGTTTTGCCCAGACAGGAATTTTTGACACTTTTTTAATGGAATTTATAATTTCCCCGGCTAAATATGGTGTGTCAGAGCATGTATTTCCCATATCTAATTCAGGTAAGCCGTGCGGGCAGCTAAAATTCAGCTCCAGAATATCAGCGCCGGCATCCTGCATCATTAATGTCAGTTCCTGCCATGCTCCCGGATTATTAACTTCTGCGGAAATGCTTGCTATGACGATACTTTTCGGATAGCTGTTTTTTAAAAACCTTATATCTTCTACCCAGTTCTCAGGAGACCTTGAGCTGATCAGCTCGATATTTTTCAGACCGCCGTTAATTTTCGCGATTCTCGGTGAAACATCGACCATCATTTCGTAATTAAGACAGATTGTTTTTGTAACAGCCCCGGCCCAGCCCAGCTTAAATGCCCTTGCGATCATTTCCGCTGTCCTGGTTGCGGGTCCTGATGCAAGTATAAATGGGTTCTGAAATTCAATCTCTCCGATTTTTATTTTCATGTCATTAACGCTTTACCATTAATTTATGTTAAATATTATCACTAAATTATTTTTAGCATAAAAGTTTTCCGCTTTTTTACCTGCTTATATGTAGTTTACAAACGGAATTAGTATTTGGAATTAAAAAATTTTTATAGTAAGCTTACTTTACAGTAAGCAATATTAAACTCTCTCAGGAGGAATATATGAAATTAATCCTTAAAAAAGACATTCAATCGCTGGGGGAATCCGGTGATATAGTAGAAGTTAAAGATGGCTACGCGAGAAATTATCTTTTGCCTCAGAATTTAGCAGAACTTGCAACCGAAGGCTCATTAAAAAACAGGGAAAAAAACCTGCAAAGAATTAAACAGCAGGCTGAAAAATTACATAATGAAGCTCTTAAAAAAGCTGAGCAGATAGAAAAACTGGGTAAATTAAGAATTGAAGTTAAAGCAGGGGAAAACGGCAAATTATTCGGGGCAATTACAACGAGAAGGCTCTCTGAATTACTTCAAGAAAAAACAGGGATTGAAATTGACAGAAGAAATATTTCCTTAAATAACCCGATTAACCTTATCGGCGAGTACAAAATGCATTTAAAACTAACTTCAAAAGTTACGGTAGACCTTGCGGTTGAAGCGACTGCTTCTGAAATTATTAAAGAAGAAATAATTGAAGAGGCTAAAGAGGATGAAATAGCGGAAACAGTTACCGGGGAATCTTCAGAAGTGCTTACCGAGGAAGTAAGCGAAGAAAAAGAAGAGCAGCAGGAAGAAACAGCGGAACAATAATCTTTTAAAAAAGTATAACCATAAAAAAAAAGCCTTTTAATGAAGGGCTTTTTTTTATGGTTATACTTTCAGGAACATATAATTTATTTTCTCGTCAAAGATAAAAATAATAATTTTTTACGCATAACCAACAATAGCAGGTAAATAACCAATTATCCCGATTTTAATAAGGTTTTGGGTAATAGATAAGTTTAGAAGAGGAAAAAAAGAGGATGAAAGTAAAAAAATTATTTGCGTGTTTTATTGCAAGTGCCTTAATGGTTTGTTTATCAGGATTTTTCAACAACTCAACAGCTGCGCCAAGCAAAGGGACTTACTCAAAAGAGTTTGTTAAGAAAAGAATTGTTCAGGAAGCCAAAAAACAGGGTTTATGTCCTTATCTTGCTCTCAGCGTTGCAAGACAGGAATCTGCTTTTAACTGCAATGCAAAAAGCCACGCGGGAGCTATCGGGCTATTCCAGCTGATGCCTGCAACAGCAAGGGATCTAAAAGTCAACCCATACAAGGTAGAGCAAAATATCTGCGGGGGAATTAAGTACTTAAAAATGATGAAAAAGAAGTTTGGCTCAACAAAGCTTGCACTTGCAGCTTATAATGCAGGTCCGGGAGCTGTTCAAAAATATGGCGGAATTCCTCCCTACAGAGAAACACAGCAGTATGTAAATTACGTTATGAAATTTTATAACCATTACAAAAAGAACCCGGATCCTGTATTTGTATCAAAATAAAAAGCTATCTTAAAAGTCCTGAGTTTGCAGACAGAAAATTCATTCAGTCTTTATAGCTATGATTCTGCAGAATGAATTTTCTGTCTGCAACTTATTTTGCCGGATAAATGCTGTAAAAAAATTTTTTGTAAGTATAATGACACTTATGACTGAGAATAGGCTAATAAGACTGGAAGTTGATCTTGAAGAAGCCGGAACAAGGCTTGATACCTTTATAGCCCGTCTTGTTCCGGAGTTTTCCCGCGCCAGAGTTCAACAGCTTATAAAATTTGAAGAAAATGTTCTTATAAACGGCAGATCATCAAAGAATTCATACAGACTTAAAGAAGGTGATGAAGTTTTTATACAGGTTCCGAAAGCAAAGCCGCTGGAGCTTCCCGCGGAAAATATTCCTCTTGACATAAGATATGAAGACAAAGATATGCTTGTAGTAGACAAACCTGCGGGAATGCTGACCCATCCTACTTCTATAGAAAGAGAACACACTCTTGTAAATGCACTGCTTTATCATTGCAATGGGAATTTATCAGGAATCAACGGGATTATGCGTCCCGGAATCTTGCATAGACTTGATAGAGAAACTTCCGGGCTTCTTATGATAGCTAAAAATGATTTTGCACACCGGTTTCTTTCCGAGCAAATTAAGACAAGAACAGCTAAAAGGTATTATTTAGCTGTCGTACAAGGAATTATTAAAGACAACTCCGGCACAATAGACATGCCAATAGACAGGCATCCCTCTCAGCGGCATAAAATGGCGGTGCTGGAAGGAGGAAAGCCGGCAATAACTCACTGGAAGGTTCTTGAAAGGTTTAAAAAAAATACTTTTATAGAAGTTTCATTGCAAACAGGACGGACACATCAGATAAGAGTCCACTTTTCTTATATTAACCACCCGATAACCGGTGATCCTGTTTATGGAGGCAAAATCAGCAGGATAAATCTTAAAGGTCAGGCGCTTCAGGCTTATAAGCTGAGTTTTCCGAAACCGTCAACAAAAGAAATTGTTACTGTTGAAATTCAGCCCGATGAGGATATCAGGAAGTTACTTAATATTCTCAGTGCAGGCTAGACAACAAGATCTTCTTCTAATATGCTTTGTTTTTTTTCGATGTTTTGAGGAATTCCCAGAACCCTCACCAATTCAAGCACTGTAGCCTTCATCTGGCATCTTTGCGGGCTGTCTTTAAAAAATTCACTATAATAACATCCCTCGCAGACACAACCTCTTTGATAACAGTCTATAGCTGCTCTTGTCCATCTTCTGACGGATGCAACTCTTCCCAGGTCTCTACTCCTAATCACCAGTCTACCTCCCAAAATACTAAAGATTTATATTAAGCCGCTATCCTAACATAATAAACGACATAAAATCTTTTGATGCTTAACTTTCATTTATTACAAAGCAGATGATTACAGATTAAACAGGTAAAATAAAAATGTTTTAATCAATAATCCCTTTACTCAATTATATATATCCATGTGTATAACACAACAATTAATTGAACAATTATTACATTACTAAACATTTACCTTAATAGCTTACCATGCCTGAAAAAACATCCTTACAAGCTGTTTTTAAACAAGAAAGTCCAGATTAATTTTAAAAAAAAAATTTAAATTTCAAAAAATACGATTCGTGATTCGAGTTAATTAACTCGAGTCGCGAATTAGCCCAAAACCAGGATATAACTATGCAATTAGCGACTCGAATAAAATAGAAAAATTTTTATAGGTGGCAACTTGAGTATTAATATATGATAATTATGTTTAAAGACCCGAAAACAGGTTGTATATGAAAATAAAAAATCTGATAGGCTATACGTTTTTTGCAGGAATCGTGGTTTTAATACTCACCGGTATCCTGCATATTGATAAGCCTGTTTCCTATAAAGACCAGGAAACAGCTGGTTTTGCTAAAAAAATTGATAAAAAACCACTGGGAGAATTCAAAACAGTAGAAATTAACGGCAGGGAATACAGGCAGGCAAGGGGTAAAATTGGAACATACGGGGGAGAGTTCTGCAATTCCATTATAGGCGAGGGACCTAAAACCTTTAACCCCTGGAATTCTAAGGATGCAACTTCCTCGCAGATGGCAGACCTTATGTTTGACGGTCTTGTTTCAACTGATGCATACACAGGAAAAGTTATACCGCTTATGGCAAAGTCAGTAGAAATTGACAAAACCGGCACTATATATACAGTAACGTTAAGAAAAGGATTAAAATGGTCTGACGGAAAGCCTGTAACATCAAAAGACGTGGTATTCACCTGGAATACAATTGTTGCCGGTGGGTATGGAAATACCAGCGCTAGGGACAATGCGCTTGTTGACGGAAAAATGCCTGAAGCAACAGCTATAGACGAATTAACAGTGAAATTCACTACCTCAAAGCCTTTTGCTCCCTTTTTAAGACAGCTGAGTCAGAGTATTGCACCAAAACACATTCTTGAACCGGTTGTTAAACGGGGAAAAGAAGCTTTTAATTCCTTCTGGGGTGTAACAACGGCTCCAAAAGAGTTTGTAACCAGTGGAAAGTTCAGGCTGGCAAGATATATTCCGGCACAGAGAGTGGAATTTACCAGGAATCCTGACTATTATATGATCGATAAACAGGGACAAAAGCTTCCTTACCTTGATAAATATATCTTCTATATAGTCGGTGATATTAATAACCAGGTACTAAAGTTCGAATCAGGACAACTGGATGTTCTCTCACTTTCAGGAAGTAATGTTTCACGGTTTAAGGAGCTTGAAAAACACTCTGATTATAAGATATATAACCTTGGACCCGCCACAGGCACTATGTTTCTTATATTTAACCTTAACACGGGAAAAAATGATGAAGGTGAATATTATGTAGATCCGACAAAACAGCTCTGGTTTAATGATAAAAACTTCAGAAAAGCAGTAAGCCTTGTTATTGACAGAAAAAATGCTGTTTTAAATATTTTAAGGGGAGTAGGCGCACCGCTTTATACGGCAGAAAGCCTGTCATCCATCTTTCTTAATGAAGAATTAAAAGACGGTGAGCCAAGAAGCATTGAAAAAGCAAAACAGCTGCTCAGAAAATCCGGCTTCAATTGGAATGAGCAGGGAATACTTCTTGATAAATACGGAAACACTATAGAATTTGGGATGAGTACGAATGCAGGCAATACAGAACGTGAATCCGTAGGGGTTATGATTAAGGAAGACCTTGAAGAACTGGGAATAAAAGTTAATTTCAAACCAATAGAATTCAATGTACTGGTAGGAAAACTAACGGACTCGCTCGACTGGGAAGCGGTAATAATGGGTCTGACCGGCAGTCCGCTTGAGCCGCATAGTGGAAGAAATGTCTGGAGCAGCAGGGGTGCGCTTCATATGTTCAACCAGCGAAAAGGCGAAGCCCTTAAAACCGGCGCTGATCTTAGAGAATGGGAGCAGGAGCTTGATGATGTTTTTGAAAAAGGTTCAACTGTCATTGATTTCGAGCAAAGAAAAAAGTATTACGACCGATACCAGGAAATTGTATGGGAATATAACCCGGTTATCTACATTTACTCTAACCTCAGAATCATTGCAGTAAGAAAAAAGTTCGCAAACATTGACCCGACCCCTCTGGGAAGCGCCCTGCATAACCTGGAAGAAATTTATGTGAAATAAATTATTTGATAGTGGTAATGATTCAAATTTACAGATGCTCTCTCAGGGAATCCGGTTTATTCAATATAATTGTTTTCTGCCGCTCTGTAAGCCCTTTTTTCTTCCGGTATTTCTTAAGGATTAATTTTTTTTATTATTTCCTTATTATTATTTAACTCGAATCACGAATTGTATTTTTTGAAATTAACAATTCGAGTTAAATAGCTCTTTAAAAACGTTCATAATCTATTCTTTTCAAGTCTATAATTATTATTTTAAATTGTATAAATAAAATTTAAATATTCAATTATTTAGTTAAAAAAATTTTACAAAAACCAAAGCCCTTCATATGAATGA
>JANQEP010000146.1 GCA_028278305.1 Candidatus Gastranaerophilales bacterium | reverse complement strand
GCAAACTGATGCAAGAAACTACGTTTTGCTGTTAATGGTGCTTTTTGAGAACTTCCATGTGTTTAATTGCAGGTCAGAAAAAACATCCGCTTTTAAAATTCCTATGAAAAACAACTATATATTAGTTATTGGAGTATTAGGAGCGTTATCTTTACATATAATATCAATGTATATTCCAATAATGCAGGAAGTACTGGGTGTTAAGCCCGTAGACCTTACTTCTTTTGTTGTTTTATTTGTACTTGCTTCAATGTTATTAGGCGTAATGGAGCTATTTAAGCATCTAAATAAAGAAAAAATAAGCTAAGGAGTAAACAATAAAAACTTACGCATTATAGATTTTTGAAAAATTTTACGTAAGAATTTTTTATTACTTCCTTAAGAAAAAAATTTTATTAATTTATTTTGACTGAATTTTTGAAATAAGTGGTAAAAATATAAGTTAAAACTCAGTATAAATCCCTTATAAACTTATAGTGAGAAACAATAAGATTACTGCTTCTCACTATAATGTAAATAGTTTTACTTGCGAGTTTTAGTTTTGTAAGACCTCCCGAAATAAGCGTAGTTGCTGGCTCTTTTTTTAGCTTTTGCTTTGTGTGTATGTAAGTTTTTGTGTGCTATATATATATTAAGTATAAAGCATATAAAAAATTGCTTTTTTTTATATGCTTTATTAATTTATGTTAAGAAAAGCATTCTGTAAAAAAGTTGCTTTTTATTGGATATATTGAAATTTTAAGCTTCCTCTGAGTCTATCTGTCTTTGACCAAGCTCTCTATCGAGCATAAAAAGTGCTCCAGGGGCGTCTTTCATAAGTTTTAGCTTGTTAATTATATCATTTACGGAAGCTTCTTCTTCTACCTGCTCTGTTACGAACCACTGCAGAAAAATATGTGTAGCGTGGTCTTTTTCTTCGAGTGCTATATTTACCAGGTTATTGATTGATGCTGTTATGAATTCTTCATGCTTAAGCGCATCTTCAAAAGCCTGTAAACTGGACTGCCATTCTGTTTGAGGTTTATCAATCTGCTCAAGCGTTACTCTTGCACCTCTTTCGTTTATGAAGTTGTAAAATTTCTGTGCATGCGACATTTCTTCCTGAGCCTGTGTATGCATCCAGTGCGCAAATCCCAGCATGTTCTCAGATACAAAATAAGCACTCATTGATGTATAGATATATGCTGAAAAAAGTTCTTTATTAAGTTGTTTGTTCAGCTCTTTTTCTAATTTTTTGCTAAGCATAGTTTATTCTCCTTTCCATAAACCATGTAAATTGCAGTATTCTCTTGCAGTAACATTGTCAGCTTTTATACAGAAGGTAGCTTCCGGTTTTTCAGATGGATCGAGGTATTTTCTGTATACTTTATTATCTGCAATAACTTCAATCCATTCTATATAATGTTCTTCTAACATAGGATGTTCAACGTTGCCAACCGTCACCTTAACACCATCAGGAGTAGTTTTTATTACAGGAACATGTTTTTCTGATGCCGCATCAGTTATTCCTTCTTTCATTAATTTCATATTCTGCCCGCAACAAACTAAGTCCCCGAATTGCCCGTTAATTACTTCTACAATGTTTCCGCAAATTTCACATTTGTAAACTTCAAGTCTTTTAGTCGGCATATTTTCTCCTCTTATTAAAATTCATTATTTATAACAAGTGTTAATTATAAAACAATTCAAGTATTTTATTTATTTAATTTAAGGATTTCTTAATGTTAAAAATTAAAACTATAGTGACTTGAGTTGCCAATTAGCCAAAAGTAAGAATATGACTATGCAATTAACAACTCGAGTTTTTAAGGGGTAAAGAATAAAAATTTACGCATTTTAAAATTTTTATAAGCGGCAACTTGAGTTCATAAAACTAAAATCAGCCGTGCGGAGAAATTCCCCAGTGAAGTTTTTGTCTCAGTATGCTGTAAAATCCGTTATTATCGTTTTTTAACGTGATTAAACTTGCTTTATATTCATTTCTTGAAATTCGTATGATTTTTCGGCTGTCAACGTTTAAAAATTCCTGACCATCGCTTGTAACGCTAATGAAATCCGAGTCAATTTTAACTTTTATCTCTATTTTTTCATCAGCCGGAATTACAATAGGTCTTGTGGTAAGAGAATGAGGGCATATAGGGACAATAACAAAAGCTTCGAGCTCGGGGACAACAACAGGACCTCCTGCTGAAAGAGTATATGCCGTAGAACCTGTTGGAGTGGAAATTATCAACCCGTCAGCAAGATAATCACAGACATGCCTGCTGTTTATGTATAAAAAAAGCTGCGCTGTACGGGAAATTTCCCCTCCTTTTATTACCACGTCATTAAGAGCAGTATGAAATTCACTTTCTTTATCCGTAAAGCTCTTTATCATAAGCCTTTCATCAATTACAAACTCGCCGTTTATAATTTTATCAATTCCATACTCCATATCTGCGGGTTTTAACTGCGAGAGAAACCCTAACCTTCCTGTGTTTATACCGAAAAGAGGAATTCCATAGGGTGAAAAACTTCTTGCCGCACCGAGAAAAGTTCCATCCCCGCCTACCACGAACACAAGCCCCAGTTCAGCATCTACCGGTATTTTTTCTTTTTTTCCGTAAACTTTATATTTTGCTATATCCAAAAACCCCTTTGATTTAAGCATATTCTCAAGTGTTTTTGTGACTGCCCCGGCTGCGTGGTGTTCGACATTGTAAATAATGCCGACTTTTTGCAGGTTCAGGGTTTTATTATTTTTTGACTGCACGCTGGTCGAGATCTTCATGAGATTTTTTCACCACTTCTGAAATTAATTGTTCAAATTTTGATTTATCTATTTTACCGCAACCAGGATTGCTGCTTAAATAGATAAGGTATTCAATATTGCCTGCCGGTCCTTTTATAGGCGAAAATGTAAGATTCACGGGGAAATACCCGATTTCTCGGGCATAATCGGCAACTTTTTTTATCACATCAAAATGAATTTTTTTATCCCTGATAACCCCGCTTTTAGGAACCTGCTCCCGCCCGGCTTCAAACTGGGGTTTTATTAAGATTACAAGCTCCTGGTTTTCAAGGTTCATCAGGGATTTAATATTCCCGAGTATACTGGTTACAGATATAAAAGACACATCAACACAGGCAAACTGCGCATATTGCTCTTTATTTTCAGGGTTAATATCCGTGTAAATATCTTCAGCCGAAGCTGTTTTAATGTTTACCCGCTCGATTACAACGACCTTCGGGTCCCGGCGAAGTTTCCAGGCGAGCTGCCCGTAGCCCACGTCAACCGCATAAACCCCGACTGCATTGTTTTGCAGTAAAAAATCAGTAAACCCCCCGGTAGAAGCGCCTATATCAAGGCAAATTTTATCTTTAACCTCAATATCAAATTCCCTAACGGCTTTTTCCAGCTTAAACCCTCCACGGCTGACATAAGGCAATGTTTTTACTTCTATATGAATTTCCTTATCCTGTTTTATCAGGGTTCCTGCTTTGGTTATCACCTGGTCGTTAATTTTTACCTGACCGCTCATAAGTGCAGCCTGCGCCCGGCTTTTTGTATCAAACCATCCCTGTGATACAAGGTAATCATCAATTCTTTTTCCGGATTTCAGGTCTTTCAAGTTTCTCTTCCTCTGCTTTCTCAAATTCTTCCTGGATTTTTTTATTGTATTGCCGGGCTTTTTGATCATTCGGATTTTGTTTTAAAGCACCGCTTTTAAACCCTTCAAGAATATTATTAACGGAAATAACTCCCATTTCAAACAAAAGTTCAGCCTGGGATATATTATAACCCACTATTGCCCGCAGATTGTTGATTCTGGCGGTTGTAAAAGTGCTCTGCGCCTGAAGAACGTCAATAAATGTCCCCACTCCGGATTCAAGCCTTAACACGGAAAGTCTCCGGCTTTCCGTGGCTGAATTCAGTTCCCTATCAGTCGCTTCTATAAGGTCTCTTGCGGCTATGGTACTAAAATATGCGCCTATCAGGTCTTCTTCTATTTCCCGTGCTTTGTTAATATACTTAAACTGCTCCTCTCTTAACTCCGCGCTTCGGGTTTTTACCTGTGTAAACCCCTTTAATCCCAGATTATCCAGTCCTGTCCAGGTAGCAAGAAAACCCAGTGTCCTGCTCGGGAAAAAACCGTCATTTGCAGTACCCTGGTTAGCGAGCTGTCCTATAACGTCAATTTCCGGGATATAAGGCGAATAACCGTCATTCTTTCTCTGTCTTGCAGCTTCTACATTAAACTGCTGGGCAGAAAGGTCGGGACGGTTGCTCAGGGCTATCCATTTTGCATGTTCCAGCGTGAAGCAGTCATCAAATATTTCTTTTACAAAAACATCCCTGTTATCAGGAACAAGCTGGAGCAATACAGGGATTCCGAGCGTATTTGCAAGCTTAGCCTGCGCAAGCCTGTAAGTGTTTCTCGCTACGATTAACTCCTGCTCTGCTAATGAGAAATCAGCTTCTGCCCTGAGTACGTCAAATTTAGTGCCCACGCCCGCTTCCAGTTTGCTTTTAGTAATTCTTAGCTGCTCTTCTATTTGCTCAAGGTTAGTTTCAAGGATTTCAATATTTAACTTTGCCCGCAGAAGTTCATAATAATCCTGTGAGGTTCTTAAAAGAACCTCATCCTTTGTAAATTCAAGTTCTTTTTTCTGGGAGCGAAATTCATAAAGCGTCTCTTTTAAACGGAAATATTTTCTTGCGCTTATATTGTAATTAAGTATAAAATTCGACTCAATCGGCGTTTCTATAACCGCAACCGGTACAATTCCGCCGACCAGGAAAGTTCCCTGTATCCTGCTGAAGAAGTATTCATACTTTATATCAGGCAGCCATTCCGTAATTGATTCATAATATATCCATTTATCCCTGTTTTTTCTCTCTGTCAGTATCTTTACATCAAAGTTTTTATCCAGGACAATTGACAGGGCTTCTTTCAGGGTAATCGGGTATTCCCCTGCCGTGGGGTCAAAAATAATCTCACCGCAAATGTCAGGTTTTTCGTACACAACAGGCTCTTTTTGCTGTGCAAAAACACTCCCTGTAAGCAGTGAGCTAGCTAGAAAAAGCATAATACTTTTTCTGACTGAGTTTTTCAAAATAATCTTTAACATGAAATTAAGCTGGCTTGATTGTATTGTCGCAAAGCTTTTCTAAAGTCCCTGTAAAATGTTCAATTTCCTCATATGAAATATTGTTTATAAGCCTGGTTTGAAATTCCTGTGCAATGGGAATAAGTTCATTGACCGTATCTTTTCCATCCTGAGTAAGGTATATCTTGGATTTTCGCCTGTCTTTGTCATCGGAAATCCTTATTATAAAGTTTTTCTTCTCCATTAGATCAAGAATCCTCGTGATAGTCGGCTTATCCTTGTATAAATAATCGCCCAGCTGCTTTTGATAGATTCCATCTTCATAAAATAGCTTTGCAAGCACACTCCATTGCTCTGTTGTAATGTTATATCCTTTTTCCCTGAATTCCCTGTAAAGAGAATTTTTCATGATTTGAACAGTCTTGCTGACCAGGTAATCAAGGTTTTCTTCAACCTTAAATTTCTGCTGTACCATCACTTTCTCCTTTTTATAAAATAAAAAAAAAACAGTTATAGTTGTTATTGCAACTATAACTGAAACTGTAATAAAAAAGCTTTTTTTCCGCAATAAATAGGAGTAAAACTATACAACTGACTTAATTCTATCGAGAAATTCCCGGATATTTACGGGTTTTGTAATATAATCAGCACTGCCTGCTTCCATGGAGTTTTTTATATCCGATTCCATGGCATGGGCTGAGACTACTATTACGGGAATTTTTCCTGTCTTTTCATCGGCTTTTATTTTCTTAATTATCTCAATACCGTCAATATCAGGCAGTTTAAGATCGAGAAGGACCAGGTCTATTTCCCTGCTGTTTTGCTTTAACATCTCAAATCCTGATATGCCCTCTGTTGCTTTGAGGACCTCATATCCCTCAGCTGTCAGGATATCGCTTGCCAGCTTTAGATTTGCCGGGTTATCCTCGATTATAAGTATTTTTTTAGCTGTCATTTTACGTTTTTCGCTCAATTAAATATTTTTTGGTTTAAGTTAAAAAAGGTAAAGTTACTATTTAAAAATAATATATTATATGATACTCTTTAAGCATCTAAATTAATACAGGAAATTTTTTAAACTTTAAAAATTAAATTTTGTAACAAATTTAGCAATTAACGTTAATTCCTAATCTTTTTCTAACTTTATATTAATAAGATATTATTGTATTGAAATTAATTATTTCAAAGGTGAAAAATGACAGCTCAAATAAGTAATATACAATTATTTGGACAACAGACAGCACAGAGAGTTCCAAGTATTATCCCCGGGCAACAAACACCTGCTTTTGGTGTAAGCTCTCCTATAGGAAGACCGAAGCTCGAAACGAGACCGGGAGTAAGTCCATCCGGACACCGAAGTCCTGTTGTCGCAAGTACAACAAAGGCAAGTAAACTTGATCTTTATGCTTAATTAAAAAGATTTATAAAAAAGCCCTGTGTCAGACACAGGGCTTTTTACATTATGATTTTTTTCTTATTCTGACCTTGTCTCCCGGCACCATGTTGATAGCCCCCGAAATGTCATTCCGAGAAGGGCGGGCGAAAAAGCGAGAATGTAAGCAGGTAATTGTTATTCGCCCGACGTGGCAATCTGAGCAACGTCGCATTAAGCTATAAATTTTAAGCTTTGACAC
>JANQEP010000086.1 GCA_028278305.1 Candidatus Gastranaerophilales bacterium | reverse complement strand
ATAATACATATAAACTTAAAATATTACATAAATTACCCCAAACAAAGCAGTATTTGTTACAAAATTTAACCTTGAAGCCTGTTTTCCAGGACAACGCGGGAATCTATCCAACGTCCGTTCAAAGTATTGATTATCAGTCATTATTAGACCGCTATCAACAAAAAAAGCGTGCTGATAGTAATCACAGCAGGCTTTTTTTGTTTAACAACCTGATTAAAATTATGTAATTCTCTGGAACATATATCCGATTCCCCGGGCTGTAAGTATAAGTTCCGGATTTGCAGGATCAACTTCCAGTTTTGATCTTAACCTGCTTATATGAACATCCACAACCCTTGTATCAATCCTGTGGTCAGGCGGATATGACCATACATACTGTAAAATCTCGTTTCTTGAGAACGGTTGCCCGGAATTTCCCACAAGAAGCTCAAGTAAGCTGAATTCCATACCTGTAAGCCTGATACGTTCATTTTTCCTGAAAACCTGCCTTCTGCTCGTGTCAATTCTAAGACTGCCTGTTGTAATGACGTTCTTGGTAACTTTTCCGCCGATGCTGTCGGTTTTCTGGTTTACCCTGCGTAAAACCGCCTTAACCCTGGCTTCTAATTCTTTTGGACTGAAAGGCTTAATTACATAATCATCTGCACCTAGCTCCAGACCTGTAATTCTCTCTGACACATCACCGAGGGCTGTTAATATAATGATTGGCACATCTGCATTTTTCCTGATTTCCCTGGTAACTCCATATCCGTCTAGTTTCGGCATCATTACGTCCAATACCACTAAATCAGGATTATGTTTTTGATAGGCATCAATAGCCTCTTCTCCGTCTGCTGCGGTTACAACCTCATACCCCGCCATTTTAAGCCTTGTTTCAAGGATTCTTCTGATACTTGCTTCATCATCAACTACAAGAATACGTTCATTATCCTGAAATTCAACTTGAGGTTCATTACTCTGGGTCATACTTCTGTATCCTTTTTTTAAGAGACAACTCTAAATAACAAATCTTCGTAAACGTTAATAATCTCACTCTGTTAATTAAGCTTTAAATAAAATAAATTTATGTTTAATTGCTTTTTTGTACCGGTAAATCTTAAGAATTGTTTAAATTATTAAGATTTAATAAGTATTCTAACATAAAACTTTTTATTTTAAACAAGTTTTTTTAATAATTTTTTATATAATTGATTATACAGTATTTAAATCAATCTTCAATATAATTATAATAGATAAATATGTAAAGGGAAAAAGTAAAGATAATTGAAACTATCAGTCAGAGAAATACTAGAAGCAACTCAGGCAGACCTTGTTAAAGGGGAAGATTTATCAGTGGAATTTTATATTTCTACGGATACAAGAACAATAAAAAGCAATGAACTTTTTCTTCCGCTTAAAGGAGAGAACTTTGACGGGCATAATTTTATAAAGCAAGCCATTGACAGAGATTGTGGCGGGTATTTTCTTGAAAAAACCTATCAGCAGGTTGATAGTCCCGCTGAATTTGTTATATCAGTCGACAATGCCCATGAAGCTTACCTGCGGGTCGCACGCTTTGCCAGAAGAAAAATTAACCCGAAAGTTATAGCAGTCACCGGAAGTTCAGGAAAAACATCCGTAAAAGAGTTTATTTACACTGTTTTGTCGGCTTCATTTAAAACCCACAAGTCCAAACTTAACCATAACAACGAAATAGGTCTTTGCCAGACTCTTTTATCCATGCCTGAATCTTCCCAGTATGCTGTGATTGAGATGGGAATGAGGGCAACAGGGGAAATCGGGCTTCTTTCCGAATATTCAGAACCTGATGTTGCCATTATTACAAACATCGGCACTGCACATATAGGAAGGCTCGGCAGTATTGAGAATATTGCAAAGGCAAAGTGCGAGATAACTTCATATTTAAAAGAATCCGGATTACTTCTGGCATATGACGATGACCTGGTTAAAAATTCATGTACATGGCAGGGAAAAAAGCTTTTTTACGGTAAAGATTATGAAATTACCTGCCGGCAAGAGAATATGAGCGGATTTTACTATAAAAATGAATATTATGAAGTTCCTGCCATGGGGGAATACAATGTTATAAATGCTATAGCAGCCATTGAAACCGGAAAATACGCCGGAATGGACTATGAAAGTATAAAACAGGGTCTTTTAAATTACGCCCCCGTTGAATCCAGAGGCAATGTGATTCATCTAAGCAACAGCATAAAACTTATAGTTGACTGCTACAATGCAAACCCTGACTCTGTCATGGCTTCTGTTGATTCACTGGTTAAAACATGTAAAAATTCAAAAATTATTCTGATTCTGGGGGATATGGCGGAGCTTGGAGAGTATGAGCAGGAACTTCACGGAAAAGTCGGGACTTTTATTTCAAAACTTCCGGTAAGTATGCTTGTAACTGTGGGAGAAAAGGCTAAATTTGCGGCACATGCCGCTAAAAGCGGAAGTTTACAGGTTGAATCCTTCCTGAGTAATTTAGAAGCAGCAGAATTTCTTCAAAATAACATTGATAAAAATTCTATTTTATTTTTTAAAGCTTCCAGGTGTATGAAACTCGAAGAAATTGCAGCGGCTATTCAGCAGAAATATCCTGCCGTAAACTAATAAACAGGCGGTTTCAGGCAATGAAAAAAGATAAGATGAGAAGATAATATGAAAGGTTTATTTGATAAGACAGGTTTTAAAAATCTGGAGCTTAAAAACAGGTTTATACGCTCTGCAATACATGAAGGACTGGCGGACAGCCAGGATGGAAGTGTTTCTCCGGAAATTCTTAATATTTATGAAGAAATAGCAAAAGGCGGAGTTTCTACTATAATTACAGGCTTTGCTTTTACCGTGGAAGGTGAAAATCCCACTCACAGAATGCTTGCTGCTTACGATGACAGGTTTATCGAGGGGTTTAAAAAACTTACTGACATTGTACATAAATATGGCGTAAACATAATTTTACAACTCGCCTCAGGCGGTTCGCAGGCAAAATTTAATT
Organism: Candidatus Gastranaerophilales bacterium; assembly: GCA_028278305.1. Classification (GTDB taxonomy): domain Bacteria; phylum Cyanobacteriota; class Vampirovibrionia; order Gastranaerophilales; family UBA9971; genus JANQEB01. Next base: position 10,470 of record JANQEP010000086.1, on the reverse strand, counting down.
ACAGAAAAAGGAAAATCTACGGTCCATCAGCAGTTGAACATAAATTTACCGGTATAACCCCCATAGAAATGAGCGGGAAAGATATAAACCAGCTTGAGCATGCCTTTGGTGACGCGGCTTTAAGAGCAAAAAAAGGAGGTTTTGACGGTGTTCAGATTCATGCCGCCCACGGGTACTTACTAAGCCAGTTTCTCTCTCCCTATTATAACCGCCGTAAAGATGAATATGGAGGCAGCATAGAAAACCGCGCCAGGATCATATTCAGGGTGTTCGAAAACATAAGGGAAAAAGCGGGTGAGGATTTTGCGGTTTTAATAAAAATAAACTGTTCTGATTTTATGGAAGAAGACGGATTTTGCTTTGAAGAGAGCAGGTTTGTATGTAAAAAACTTGATGAAATGGGCATAGACCTGATAGAAATCAGCGGGAATGTTGGTCTTAATCAAACCGAACCGCAGATAATACGTCCTGATGTTCATAAAGACAGAGAAAAACAATGTTATTTTTCAGAGTACGCAAAAAAAATTGCTGATGATGTCAGTATTCCTGTCTCAGTGGTGGGCGCAAACAGGGATTTTAACATGATGACGGAAATTTTGAATGATTCGCAGATACAATATTTTTCCCTTGCAAGAACTGTCTTATGCGAGGCTGATGTTGTTAATAAGTGGGATAAAAACCCCGGATATGAGCCGGGATGTATTTCATGTAATCAGTGCTGGTCTTTAAAGCATGGAAACATCTGTATTTTTAATCGGAAAAGTTCCTGATACTCCGCCTTATTAATTAACCTGAATGACGGGTTAGTTATTTTTAAAAATTCCTTAAAACACCCTCCCAGCCCACCCAAGAGGAGGGCGCGCGGCTGCATGAATGAGGCTATGCTCCCGCTTACGCAGAGCCGCGCGCCTCTTTTCTATAAATTTTAAGGAATTTTTATCAAGCTATAATTGCTTTTTAGCTAACCCGTCATTGGGGTTATTTAAATATATCTACTTGCCGGTAGACCCGAATCCGCCCATGGCTCTTGCAGTAGGGTTGACTTTTTCTATTTCCTCTATTTCAACCTTTTGTACAGGGGAAATTATCATCTGGGCAATCCTTTCCCCTGGTTGAATTTCATACGGTGTGTCAGATAAATTGATTATAGGAACACAAATTTCGCCTCTGTAATCCTCATCAACAGTTCCTACACAGTTTACAAGTGTTATGCCATGTTTTATAGAAAGACCTGATCTCGGTCTTACTTGAGCTTCGTATCCCTCAGGCAATTCTATGATTATTCCGGATGGAATAAGCTTTCTTTCAAAAGGCATAATTTTCACCGGCTCTTCTATTCCGGCTGTGATATCCATTCCAGCTGCTCCTTCAGTGGCATAATATGGAAGTTTCCTGTTATTGGAAAGTTTTTCTATTTTTAACCTGATTTTTGAATTCATAATTGCACTCCTGCATTATAAAATTTTATTTTTAATATTTTCGATTTTTTCAATTCCTTTATTATATAATAGAAAAAGAAACTTCTGACGATACTTAATTGATAGACCAGAAATTTTCGGGAGATTAATATATTGGTTAATTTTACAGATCAGCAGATAGTAAAATTATATGAGTTTATAGGGGAAGTTCCTCCTGAAAAAATTACGGAAAATGAAATTTCCCGTGTGCTGATTGAAATTGAAAAAAAGTTTACCCCGTATTATTGGCAGAAACAAAAAGTTGATGATTTTAATTTTCAAAATAATAGAAATGTCCTGGTTATAGACGATTTAGAAGTATCTCTGTTTCAACTAACAAAATTACTTTCAAAATCAGGATATAACTCTTTTATAGCAAGAAGCTGCGAAGAGGCTAGAGATGCCTTTAAAAAGCATAATTATGACTATGTTTTTCTGGATTTATTCCTTCCTGAGCCGGAAGACGGAATTACTCTGCTTGAAGAAATGAAAAAACAAGAGAAAATCAGATTAAGCGATACTAAAGTCATAGTAATATCAGGTTCTGATGATAAAAAGTTTATAAATGAATGTTTTGTAAAAGGCGCTGATGATTTCATATGCAAAACAGAAGAATGGCATAAAAAAGTTTTAGAAAAATTAAGAAACTTTGATGAAATTAAAAGAGGACCCATCCCTGAAATAAAAACCGTAATTGAAGATGAAGAAAACAAAATTGCTTCAATCACAATTAAAAATATATTTAAAGTAGGAGTTATAGATGATATAAAAAGAGAAGCGGTTAATCTTTCTCTTTCAGGCTATAGCAAGCTCATTCTGGATTTGAAAAATGTAAATGTAACGAGTACCGATGTTTTAAATGTAATTGTTTATATCTTTAAGTATTGCAATAACCAGGGCGGATCATTAAAACTCTGCAATGTAAGTAATGCGGTGAGTGAATCACTTTCATATGTTTTTCTTGACGGTGTTATTCCTATGTTCGCAGATAAAAACGCTGCTCTGAAAGATTTTTACAGCGTAGCAAACAGTGAAGTTTAGTTAACCCCGCGGGATACATTATGTAACTGGTGATTTGAGTTATTTAACCCGAATGATGGGTTAACTCAAATTACTAAATAACTCGAGTCGCGAGCTGCATAGTCATATCCTGGTTTTTGGCTAATTCGCGACTCGGGTTACTTAATAAATTTTTTCAAGCTCACAGGCGCAATCTTGAATTTATTATTTGAAAGTAGATGATTCATCGTCTTTAGAGGAAGTTCTCCTCCCAAATCCGAAGTTTCTGCCGAATCCCCATTCTAAAGCCCTGCCAGGACCCCGTCTAAGACCTCTGCGCCTTCCAAGACCGAATGCTGCAACTGCTCCGGCTATGGCAGGAATTCCGTAAGCCAGACAATTTCCAAATCCCCTGCCTGTAAATGATCCCTGTCCCATTGGACCTGTTCCGTCTCCACCTGGCATAATTGCCTCCTTTCCTTGTAAGTTATTGGTTACCGTGAATAAAGAAGAACCAGTTAAATAAGAAGATATAAATATTCACATCCAATGCCCTTCAACGTTAGCTGTTTTAGCTTCCTGAAGTTCATTAATAATGCCTTTTTTCTCTTTCTGCATAAATATTATGCACTTGACAATTTAAATTGTCAAGTCTCCTATAAATTATGAGTTATAGGGGGTAAAGAATAAAAACTTACGCATTTTAAAATTTTTTCTTTATTCCTTATTACAGGGGTTTACGTATTTCGTGATTCAGGTTGATTAACTTCAAGTTTTAGTTTTTGGAATGAATTTTAAACCCCTGGGCTTAGAACCGCGGAAAGATGTTTGTGTTGCAAATCTATTTAATAATATTATATAAATCATAAAAAATGCTAAAAAGGAATTTGAATATGGCGAAGATTATTGATAGAGATTTTTCACCAACTAAAAATAAACATAGTGATAAAACAAACAAGCAATATATTAATAAACTTCTTATCTATTACTATTATAAACAGTTAAAAACAAATTAACACTAACAATTAGCTTTTATGTCCGCAGTCGAGCAAGGAGATGTTTAGCCATGGAATTTTTTAATAACCCTGTAAATAAAGACGAACAGTTACAGAAAATCATTGATGATACTCATGAAATAATAAGGAATTTCAGGGAAATTTCAGAAATTATGGTTGATAAAGTCCAATCAAGTCATGGTTTAATGTACAACCTGGGTAAAAAAGTTGTAAACCGGCAAAATAATGACACAGATTCCGGGTCAAACCTCGGTAGGAATCAGGTAAATTTAATCTAGAAAATTAAACCTCCTCTTTCATAAGGAGGTTTTTAAATAACTCGAATCGTGAATTAACTGAATGCAAATATGCGATTCGGGTTATCTAACCTTACGTCATCCCTACCTGCCCAGCTTCAGATAATTCTTGATTTATAATTGTAATCATTATGTATATAATCAAAACAATAAAAAACATTATAAAAACTAATCCCTCTCTTTTTACTACTCCCGGGCATTTTCGGGGATTCCACACAATGCGGGATTTCGAAAAACTTTTCGGGCGAAAAATTTTTCGCGCAGACTTCTCTGAAATTGAGAGCATGGATAACCTGCAAAATCCTAAAGAGGGAATTTTAAGATCATTACAAAAAGCTTCGGATATATACGGCAGCAAAGCTACTTTTTATCTTGTAAACGGCTCGTCATCAGGAATCATTGCCCTGATACTTTCAACTATGAAATTAAGAGAAAAAATTCTCATTGCAAGAAACACCCATAAATCTGTAATAAACGCTCTTATAATCTCAGGAGCAGAACCTGTCTGGCTTGAAACAGAATGGGATAACTACTGGAACATTCCTGCCGTGATTAATCCCGGGCATGTAGCTGAAAAACTTGATAAAAACCCTGATGTAAAAGCTCTATTGATAACAAATCCCACTTATGAAGGCATTGTTACCGATATAAAACCAATAGCTAAAATTTGCCGGGAAAGGGGAATCATTTTCCTGGTAGATGAAGCCCACGGGGCATTGTGGAAATTTTCCGAACTCCTGCCTGACTCTTCAATAGACCTTGGAGCTGATGCCTGCGTTCAGTCGCTTCATAAAACAGGTTCTTGCCTGAACCAGGGGGCAGTTCTTCATATTTCAGAGGATTCCCGCATAAATCCGCGGGATGTACAGCAGGCTTTGAACCTTATAAATACAACTTCTCCCTCGTATATACTTCTCTCAAGCATTGAAGCCTCTATAGAATATTTAAATTCCAAAAGGGGTAAAAAAAAGCTGCAGAGACTGACTGATAATATCGAGAAAACAAAAATTTTCCTCAAAGAAAATACACGTGCGGTTTTTTTGGAAACTTCGCAAAACTACCGGCATGACCTTACGAAAATATTTTTCGGACTTAAAGGCATCCGGGGAGAAATTCTTTCTGATTATTTACAAAAAAAATGTAATATTGAAGTGGAATTAAACAATAATAAAGGTATTCTTGCGCTTACGGGAATAGGAACGGAAAAAAAACATCTAAAAAAACTTGTAAAAGCAATCATAGAAGCTGATAAAAAATTAGAAAAAACCCATAAGCAAGAGGACTTTATCCCCTTTGTCCTGCCTAAAACAGCCATAACACCGTCAGAAGCTTTTTACGGGGAATTTAAGACCGTGGATCTTAAAAATGCTGTGGGATTGATCTCAAAGGAAACTATAGTTAAATATCCGCCTGGAATACCTGTAATTATAGCGGGAGAAGTAATTCAGAAAGAGCATTTAAGTTTATTGGGAGAAAAACAGGAAATAAAAGTAATAAAAAACTAACCGGACTCCGGATTTTATTCGCGATTACACGGGCTATTAAGTGTAAAAACTACAACAATGTAAATAAGTGTAAATTTTAATTTTATAAAATGAGAAATTTTTAAAAATTATTTTATAATTATCACTAAGTAAAGATATGACCTCTAACTCTCTATTTTAGCTAAAAACCTCTATCCCCCTTGGAGGTTTTTTTTTATTTCTGACTGAAAAAATTCTTATGTAAAATTTTTTATTAAGGGGTAAGGAATAAAAACTTACGCATTTTAAAATTTTTCAAAAATCCCCCACCCCCCTTAGAGGTGGCTAATGTACCAGGTCCCCGGCAATTCAATCCGGAATCTGTAAATTTCAGGAAGAGAGCTGTAAAAAATTTGATAAAATTCGATGTCCCGATCCGGTAAGTATTGATTCCGGATGAAATTGTATTCCTATTAAATCATTAAAACTGCTGTGTTTTAGCCCCATCACAATATTATCAAGAGTTCTGGCAGTTGGTTTTAGCGGGGTGTTAATCGTTGAATCAGAATCTACTATTAAAGAATGATACCTGGTAGCTGTAAACGGATTTTCAAGTCCGTAAAATAAAGGCTCATCAGGTTCATAAATTATCTCGGAAGTTTTTCCATGCATAAGATAAGGAGCTTTTAGCACTTTTGCCCCAAAAACTTCTGCTATAGCCTGATGCCCGAGGCATACCCCAAGAATAGGAACTTTTCCCGCGAATTCTGAAATTATGGCTTTAGAAATTCCCGCATCATCAGGTGTTCCCGGTCCGGGCGAAATTATTATACGGCTGAATTCAAGCTTTTTAGCTTCTTCTATAGAGACCTGATCGTTTCTATAGACAAAACAGTCCTGTCCAAGCTCACCGAGGTACTGCACCAGATTGTATGTAAAGGAATCATAGTTGTCTATTACAAGAATCATTTAATTTATAAGCCGGTTTAACACTGAGGTTATTATATCATCTGAAAACTTATAATAGGGGGTAGAAAAACTTACGCATTTTAAAATTTTTCAAAAATCCCCACCCTCAGAGGTAACACTTTAGGGCGGTGGATCGACTTTTGAAAAACCCTGATAATTAACTTATGCACTAGCTTCATACTTTCTTATGTTCAAACAGGGAATTGTGTTTAGGGCAATATGGGATTAGTTTTTATTTTAGCCGGAATTATTATAAATCCATAAAGCTTTTCATTACAGGTTAAATAAAATGAGAAAAGAAAAGTTGTTAATTAAAATACTTAATAGTTTTAGTGAAACCAAGAATATAAAGGAAATTAAAAAAAAATTAGTTACCGAAACCGGCAAAGCTCTAAACTTACAGGGTTGTAGGATTTTTGAATTTGATAAAGATATAGACAGTATTTTACCTCTTGATGAATATGGAGAATATATCAGCTCAAAAGAAATACCTTACGGGACCGCAAATATTAAAGTCATTGAGATTCATAAAGAAATAATTGAAATTATTAAGCAAAGAAAAGAAGTAATTTTTTCAAGCCCTGATAAACTTATCAGCAAATATAAGATAGTTAATTATAAAAAAGAACTTCTTGAATATTATAAAAAAAACAACATAAAAGCCTGTTTAATCCTGCCAATAGCTTATTCTAATGAACTATTAGGGATTTTTGCCATTGCTTACAGTTATGAAAAGGAATTTAAAGAAGAAGAGCTGGAATTTTTAAGGATTCTTACGTTACAATTCGGGGCTATTTTTTACCAGGCTCAGCTTTATGAAAAAGAAAAACAGACAAGGTTAAGACAATCAGTTATCGAAAAAATTTCAAAAGTAGTCAGAAGTTCACTTGATATTAAAAGAGTAAAACAGACTTTTGTTAGTGAAGTAGGTAAGTACCTGAATGCGGATAGGGTATTTCTTTTTGAGTTTGATGAGAATAAAAAAATATTTTTAACTGTGGATGATTACTCAGAATATTTGTCGGAACCGGATATGAAATCATTTAAAGGCTTTGATTTTACAAGCCCTGCCGTAAGGGAAATCTGTAACCGCGCAGTCAGAAAGGAAGGAATAATTTATTCCAGTCGGGAAGAATTTATAGAGAGAGCCGGGCTTAATGAAGAGGAAAAAAATCATGTTTATGAATTTGACGTAAAATCAGCAATAGCCTTTCCTTTAGTTTACAGGAATACTTATATAGGAGTAATAGCCATACATAGCGTAAAAAAATATGTAAATTACAGCAGGGAAGATATTGAATTTGTAAAAGAAGTGGCAAACCAGGCTGCAATAGCTATAATTCAAGCCAGGCTTTATAATAAAGTTAAGCAAACCGCTGATAGGGAAGCTTTAATAAGAAAATTTATTGAAACAATCAGAAGCACCCTGGATAAAAATGAATTTCAAAAAATAGCGGTCAATGAAGTAGGAAAAACCTTTGGCGCAGACAGATGCTTTTTCAGGGCATTTGATAAAAAAACCGACTTAATGCTGCCTGTTAACATACAATATAAATCTTCGGAAGATGTTTCAGGTATTTCTGATTTTAAACCGTTTAAGGATGCTGTATTAACCCTGGAAAATATATTTATACAAAAAGGGGTATTAACTATTGCTGACACTGAAAAATTTTTAATGGAAAATAATTTAGAAAAAACTTCCGTATCAGATTATCTTAGAACACTTGACGTTAAATCAGAATTTGCGGTTTCTGTCTGGGATACAGAAAAAGTAAAAGCTTACCTGGCGCTTCAATATACAAAAAAATATAAAACCCTGAGCTCTGAGGAGATTGACCTATTAAAATCCCTGTCAAGCCAGGCAAATATTGCTTTTCAGCAGGCGGAACTGTTTGAGGCAGCCAAGCAAAGCGCGGAAGCGGAAAAGGTTCTCAGGGAAACAACAGAAATAATAAGAAGCACTCTTGATATCAGTGAAATAAAAAACACGCTGGTAAAAATTATAGGCACATATTTTAGAGTTGACAGATGTTTTATAGTAGAAAATGATCCCGAAACAAAAAAAGTTCGCCCTATAAGCACGGAATATATTTCATCTTCAGAGATTGATAGTCTTTTAAATAAAGATGTATCCGGGGAATTTCGCGATTTTTCAATTCTTTTTAACAAAAACGATAAAAATAACTTTATCATGGATGTTAAAAAATTCATTGAAGAAAATAAAGAATACTTACCCAGGGCTACCGCATTTTTAAAAAAGCATAAAGTTAAATCAGCTTATGGGTTGAGAATATTTTGTAAAAATATTTATTATGGAGTGTTAATTATTCATTTTATAAAAGAGGAGAGACATTTAACAAATGATGAGCTGAACTTTCTGGAATTATTTGTCAAGCAGGCAGGAACAGCTCTTTACCAGGCTCAGCTTTATGAAAAAGAAAGACAAACAGCAGAAAGAGAGAGTTTACTGAGAAAAATCGTTGAAACAATCAGAAATACACTGGATGTAGATAAAATAAAAAAAGAAATTATAAAAACAATTTCAATAAAGCTAAAGGCTGACAGATGTCTTATAGGAGAATTTGACCAGAGTAAGGGAAAATATATCCCGTTGAGATATGAATATAGATTATCTCCCGAAACCTCAAGTATGGCAGAGGCAGGATTTAACCCCAATGATGAATGCCCTGAGCTGGCGGAATTAAATAAAGCGAGAAAAGATATTATCAGCAGGGATTTCCAGGGTGAATTCATTAAGGAAAACAACCTCGAAGGTACATTATCTGAAAAATTTTTTAAAAAATATGATATCTTATCAGGTTTTGCGCTTCCAATACTCTACGGGGATCAGTTTTTTGGCACTCTTTCCTATCACTACAAGAGAAAAATAGATTTTAGCGATGAAGATATAAAATTTGTAAGGACATTAGCAAATCAGACAGCTATAGCACTGCACCAGCTGGATCTATACTATAAAGTACAGGCAACAGCCCAAAAAGAAAAACTCTTAAGGGAAATTATCAGTGAAATAAGGTATTCCCAGAGTCTCGGCGAGGCATATAATTATATACTGGCTAAAATTTCAGATCTTTTTGATACAGACAGGTGTATTTTTCTTGAAACGCCAAATTACAGGTATGAAACACCTTCTATAAGATATGAGCACATAAGAAAAAAAGGATTAAGCCCTATTAAAAACCTGGATCTTCCGAAAATATGCTTTGATAAATTCAAGGAAGCAGGAGAGAGCTTAAAGCCGATTGAAATCAGGGATATTCCAAAAATCGGTTCTATAATAGCAATTCCGCTTGTCAGGTATAACCGTCATATTAAATTACTCGGAATTATTGCCCTGTGCTCATCAAGGCAAAAAGAATGGAAAACAGATGAAATTGAGCTTTTAAAAGCAATAACAGGATCAGTAGTAAACGTGGTCTGGGATATCACAAAACTTATTGAAATTGAAGAGCTTAGAAACACTTTTACATTAACATTGGCTCATGATCTTAAAGTCCCGGTTATAGGGGAGAAAAAAGCGCTTGAGTTTATAAACTCAAGACCCGAGGATATGCAGATTAAAAATATAAAACCAATAATAAAGGATCTTTTGGATAATAATATGTCAATAAATAACATGTTATCCAAGCTGATTGAGATATATAACTATGAAATAGGCAATAAAGACCTTGATTACAGTAAACAGCAATTAGAAGAAATAGTTAGCGAAGTATCTGATTCACTGGAATACCTGGCAGCTCTGAAATCAATTAAAATTGACATTAGCGTTGATGAGAAATTACCTGGTGTTAAGGTCGATAAAGAAGAAATCAAAAAAGTTATTTTTAATATTCTGGAAAATGCTATTGTCTATACCCGGGAAAAAGGGGAAATTTTTATTAATTGCTATAAAACAGATGATAATGAAGCAGTTATATGCATAAGCGATAATGGTCCGGGTATTAAACCGGAAATAGAGAAAATAATTTTTCAAAGATACGCTATGGCTAAAGTAATAGAAAGAAAAATCGGCTCAGGGTTAAGTCTTTATTTATCTAAATTAATAATCGAAGCCCATGGGGGCAAAATCTGGTATGAAACTAAATTAGAAAAAGGGACTATTTTTTGTTTCCTGCTGAAATCTACTGATACTAATAATTCACATATATAAAAGTTTTGCCGGAATTTTTTATTATTTAACCCGAGTCGCGAATTAGTCAAAAGTCAGGATATGACTATGCAACATTTGCCAAAAAATTATAGAGAATCGAAA
>JANQEP010000124.1 GCA_028278305.1 Candidatus Gastranaerophilales bacterium | reverse complement strand
TTTACGTAAGAATTTTTTATTACTTCCTTATTACATATGTTTCCATTTATTTTTAAGATAAAATTGTCTGTAAATTAAGTGGATTGTGAAATGAAAATTTTAATGGTGTATCCGGAATGTCCTGATACGTTCTGGAGTATGAAATATATAATAAAAATTCTGGGTAAAAAAGCGTCTTTACCGCCTCTTGGCTTAATGACCGTGTCTTCGCTGCTTCCGGAGGAGTTTGAAAAAAAACTGGTAGACCTGAATACAACAAAATTAACCGATAAAGATATTTTATGGGCGGATTTCGTATTTATAAGCGCTATGATAGTCCAGAAAGAGTCTTCTATAGAAGTAATCAAAAGGTGTAAGAAGCTGGGGGTAAAAATTGTTGCAGGCGGTCCTATGTTCACCTCGCTCTATGAGCAGTTTGAGGATGTTGACCATTTCATCCTGAATGAAGGTGAAGTAACCATACCAATGTTTTTGGAAGATCTTAAAAAAGGGGAATTAAAAAAAGTTTATGCATCGCAGCAAAAGCCTGATATGAGCCTTACTCCTGTGCCTGATTACAGCATCATCAATCCGGAAGATTATTATATAATGCCTGTTCAGACTTCAAGAGGCTGTCCTTTTGATTGTGATTTCTGCGATATTGTTAACCTCAACGGACGGATACCCAGGTCAAAAAGTCCCGAGCAAGTGATAAAAGAACTTCAGATAATTCATAACATAGGCTGGAAACACAGTGTTTTCTTTGTAGACGACAATTTTCTCGGAGATAAAAACAAGACAAAAAAAATTCTTAAAAGAATAATTGAATGGAGAAAAGAAGTTAATTTTAAACCTATGTTTCATACGGAAATATCTATAAATGCGGCTGATGATGACGAATTGCTGGAATTAATGCGGGAAGCCGGGTTTTTTCTTGTGTTTATCGGCATAGAAACACCTTCCGCAGAAAGCCTGAAAGAATGCCATAAAATCCAGAACCAGAACCGCAACCTGGCTGAGTCCGTAAGAAAATTTTATAAATATGGTATGGAAGTTACAGCAGGATTTATTATAGGCTTTGATAGTGATGACGACACCATATTTAACCGCCAGCTCCAGTTTATACAGGAAACCGGAATCTCCAAGGCAATGATTGAACTGCTTCAGGCGCTTCCCGGGACAAAACTCTTTAAAAAGCTTGAATCCGAGGGAAGGCTGCTCAGGACATCTTCCGGTGTATGCCTTGACTCTACGATTAACTTTATACCCAAGCTGGACAAGGAAATTTTAGTTGAGGGATATAATAAATTAGTAAAAAAAGCTTATTCTGCAAGATATTACTTTGAAAGAGTCAGTAATTTCCTGAAATATTATAAGCCGACCAGGAAAATCCCCTTACATAAACGAATTATACCTTCCCTTATTAAAATTTACATTATTCTAAAGCACTTAACAAAAGGTCGCCCGGAGTTTGCCAGGTTTATGCTGCAGACTTTGATTAAATGCCCTGCGAAATTCCCGGCAGCTTTAGATCAATCAGTATTGTATATTCATTTCAGCAAGGTTTTTAGCTGATTTATGACAGCTGCAAACCAGAAGAACCTGATAAAGTCAGGTTCTTCTGGTTTAATATTTTTAAAATTATCTTAAATTAGGCATATTGAGGTAGAGCAGGTTGTTTTTCCTGTTGTTCTTTTAATTTCGCGCTTAATTTTTCTGCTTCTTCCTTGGAAAGCTTACCATTATTATCTCCATCTGCTAATGCTAATTTAAGCTGTTCATTTTCTTGTTTTAATCCGACGTTTTCTTTCAAAAGTTCAAAAATACTCGGTAATCCGGCATTTCCCTGTTGCAGAGCCTGTGGTGCTGCCAGTTGTGGTTGTACATAAGGATTTGGACTAACTTGTTGATTTGGATAAAGCTGATTTGCATTAACAGGTTGTAAACTCATACTCTTTTTCTCCTCCTCACTATAATAGTGAAATTTCTATCTCTATTCACACACTTAAAAAATTCGCTTATTTATATAAAAAAAAGAAAAGTTCAAAAATTGCTAAGATTATAAAAACAATTATCCAGAAAAATTTAAAATCTGATAAATTTATAATGCAATTTAAATAAAAATAAAATAATTAATATTTTTATAGTATATATTTAAAATATATTAAATATATGAAAAAATTTTTTAAAAATTTTTACTTTTTGTTAAAAAATGTAAATTTAAGTATATAAAAAGTTATCCTAAAGTAAACAAAAAGTTTGTTTTTGTAATGACAGTGCAGTATTTTATGCATATAATTATTTAAATCCCGGAATTAATAGAGATAAAAGGAATTTTAAAAAATGGATGAATGCTGTTTAAAGATAGCTGTACCTAATAAAGGGAGGCTTTATGAAGATACACTGGATCTTTTCCGCAGGGCGGGAATTACCATAACCAAAAATGACAGAAAGCTTTATGCAACAACGCAGGATGGAAATTATACTCTTGTATTTGTGAGGACGCAGGACATTCCGAATTTTGTTAGTGACGGAGTTATGGATTTAGGGGTTACAGGGCAGGATGTTGTTGCTGAAAGCGACGTGGCTGTTGAGGAAGTTTTGGAACTTAATTTTGGATCGTGTAAAATGGTGGTTGCCGCCAGGGATGATTCCCCGATAAGCAGGGCTGAAGACCTTCCTGACAATGTGAAGATAGCTACATCTTTTCCTGTTATAGCAAAGAAGTATTTTGAAAAACTTAATAAAAAAGTTCATATAATTGAAGTCTGCGGAGCAACTGAAATCACCCCAAAACTGGGGCTTTCAGATGTTATTGTGGATATAACCTCGAGCGGTTCAACCTTACAGATCAATAACCTTAAGGTTATCGGGGAAATAATGACTTCTAAAGCCGCTATAATAGCGACTCCGGATTTAAAGGCACAAAAACCCGCAAAACTGGAATCTTTTGTAAGGGCGATTAAATCAGCGCTTGACGCTGAGGAAAAGAAATATCTCATGGCAAATATTCCCAGGGCTGCGCTGAATGAGGTTAAAAACATACTTCCGGGCTTAAAATCCCCAACTGTCGTGGGATTACTGGATAATAAAGATGAAGTGGCTATTCACGTTGTTGTCAGCAAGAAAAATGTTTATGAAAACATTGATAAGCTTAAAAAGCTTGGTGCAACCGGAATACTAATTATGACAGTCGACCAGATGGTTCCTTAGAGCCTGTCCGGGAAATAAGGGGTAAAGAATAAAAACTTACGCATTTTTAAACTTTTTCATCCTGAAATAGACTTGCTTATAGCCTCGATTAACCTTGATACTCCTATGATTTCAATATTTTCAGGCTTATTTTTAACAGGCAGGTTAGATGTCGGGACTATAGCCTTTTTAAATCCCAGTTTTTCAGATTCGCTGATTTTTTGCTCCAGATTGCTGACCCGTCTGATTTCCCCGGATAAGCCGATTTCTCCTATAATCACCGTTGAAGGGTCAACGGTTACATTTCTTGCGCAGGTTGCAACAGCAAGCGCAACACCAAGATCAGCTGACGGTTCCTGTGTATTTATCCCACCTACCGCGTTAACATATACATCTTGCTTGCTTAAATTCAGCCCTACTCTTTTTTCAAGTACTGCAAGAATCTGAAGAACCCTATTATATCCGATTCCTGTAGCTACTCTTCTGGGTGTAGGATAAGAAGTCGTGCCGACAAGAGCCTGGATTTCCACCAGAATGGGTCTTGTTCCCTCGTTAACCGCAATTACAACACTTCCCGACGTAATACTGTCAGTTCTTTCAGAAAGAAATAATTCGCTCGGATTAGTAACCTCAGTCAAGCCTGTGCTTTCCATATTGAAAATCCCGAGCTCATTCGTGCTTCCAAAACGGTTTTTCATTGTCCTGAGAATCCTGTAGGACTTATACCTGTCTCCCTCAAAGTAAAGAACCGTGTCTACCATATGTTCAAGAACTTTAGGTCCTGCTATCACTCCATCCTTGGTTACATGGCTTATTAAAATTATTGTAATCCCACTGCATTTAGCCAGGTTCATCAATATTGAACAGCATTCCCTTACCTGGCTTACACTTCCTGGCGAGCTGGATACGTTCATGGAATATACAGCCTGAATACTGTCAATAATTACGACTTTCGGGGATATTTGCTCTATACCTTTTTTGATTTCCTCGATATTTGTCTCTGTAAGAAGGTATAAATTCTCGGAATCAACCCCAAGCCTTTCAGAACACATTTTAATCTGGCTGCTTGATTCTTCGGCTGAGGCATATAATGTTTTTAACCCTGTTTTTGCGAGGTTTCCAGATGATTGCAGGGTTATGGTGGATTTGCCTATGCCCGGGTCACCCCCGATCAGCACAAGTGAGCCTTTAACAAATCCTCCCCCAAGCACGTTATCAAGTTCTGCCATTCCGGTTTTATAGCGTATATTCTCATCAAGGCTTATATCTCTCAGTAACTGAGGCGTTGAATCCGGGAATTTATCGAACTTCAGGGACGCAGCCTTATTATCTTTTGCTGTTACTTCTTCAGTAAGAGTTCCCCAGCCTGAGCAGTCCGGGCATTTGCCCAGATAGCCCGACGTTTCATATCCGCATTGCTGGCATACCCATTTTGATTTTACTTTGACCATTTTATTACCTAAACCTTAATAATAAGTTTACCTTTTATAATTTCAAGTGTTAAATCCTTAGTGATTAGCGGCAGGACACTTCATCACGCTAAAAACTACCGCTATATCTTTTTTTCCAGGTCCGCTTCCCCGCAAATAATTACTTTTTAGCGGGTTTATTCATCCCTTCGGCAATGAGCTTATAACCCCCGCCGTATATTGTTTCTACGTATTTTTTGTCAGGAACGGCTTTTTCCAGTTTTGAGCGCAGGTGTCTTATATGTACTCTTATAGTCTCGACGTCATCGTCCTCCGAGTAACCCCAGACTTCCTGCAGTAACGTGCCTGAAGCTACGGTTTGCCCGTGGTTCTGCACAAGGCAGTTGAGAATTTCAAATTCTATGGGGGTGAGTTTTATTTCTTTTTCTTTAATTTTTACGGACAGGTTTTCAGGAAGCAGTGTAATGTCACCGACTGTAAGGATTTCCGGTTTTTTTAAGGATTCAGGCGTTGAAGAAGACCTTCTCAGCAGGGCTTTAACCCTTACTTTAAGCTCTTCCAGCTCGAATGGTTTTACCAGGTAGTCATCTACTCCTGAATTAAAGCCCTGGACTTTGTCCTGAAGCATGCCAAGAGCAGTTAGCATAAGAATCGGAATATCCTTTGTATCTTCATTCTGCCTGATCCTCTGGGCTACCGTAAAACCGTCAACCTCAGGCATCATAACATCAAGTATTATAAGGTCGGGTAATTCCTGTTTTGCAAGGGCAAACCCTTTTATACCGTCAAGTGTTGCTAAAACCTCATGTCCCATTAATTCAATGTTAATTTTAACCAGCTCCAGAATTGCCGGATCATCATCAACAACAAGTATTTTACTCATTTTAATCACCTTTATGTATTTGACTGCGTATTTAGTCAAATTAATTATAACATCAGAAAAAATAATCCTGTATGTTAAAAGGTTATTCTACGATTGTTTCAAGGCTTTTTTTGTATTTTTCCCTGTATTTATTTAAAGAAAGAGCTCTTTTGAAATTTTCAAGGGCTTCTTTTTCTCTTTTAAGAGCTATGAATACCTGACCCAGCTGATAATATGCATAATGGCTAAGAGGGTTTATTATAATGGATTTTGTCAGAAATTTTGCTGCAGCAGCCGGTTTATTTCTCTTCAGGAAGTAATAGCCTGTATAGAAAAAATAAGCGCTTTTTTCGGAATTTAATTTTCTTGCTTTTCTCAGAAAATTTACCGCTTTTTTGAAGTCGGCTTTTTCACTCCAGTAAAAGGAAAGTCCAAGATTTAAGTTAGGATCATCGGGATTTTGTTGCAAAAGCTTATTAAAGCACTCAATTGCTTTTTCAGGCTCCCCCTTTTCCATATAAACAAATCCCAGCGTTAATAACACCCCATGATCTTCCTGATTAAGCTCGAGGGCATTGTTAAAATATTCAATTGCCCTGCTATATTCAGCAGTTTCAAAATATATCAGTCCGAGGTTTTTATATAAAGCTATGATATGCGGGGAATCAGGATATTTTTTCAGAAAGCTGTGTGTATAAGAGACGGCTAAATCATATTTTTGTATTCTGCTTAAGATGTTTATAAGGTTTAGATGAAGTTTTAAATCTTCTTTATTAAGACTATGAGCCATTTCAAGGTACTTTACACCTTTGCCGATCTCGCCTTTTTGCAAGTACAGCTTACCCAGGCTTAAATTTATTGATGGGGAATCAGGATAAATTTTAAGAGCCCGGTTAAAATACTTTATTGCCTCATCAGGTTTGTTTTTCATACCGGCAATGCTTGCCAGGTAAGCATAAGAAGAAATATTTTTATCATCAAGCAGTATTGAATTTTTAAAATATTTCTCAGCCATTTCCAGGTTTTTCAGCTGGAAATAGCTGATTGCGAGTTTATAGTGAAAATCCGGATTCTGTGTATTTAAACTTGCTGCTCTCTCAAAATTTTTGATTGCCTCTTCAAAGTTACTGCGATAGAATTCGATTCTGCCGATTTTATTATAAGCCAGCGGAAAATCAGGTTTTAACATAATTGCTCTTTTGAGATTTATTATTGCATGGTCATATTTTTCCTCTGATTCATACATATCTGCGATTTCATAATAAATCCAGTGTTCTCTCGGGTTAACTTGCAGTACTTTTTTGTAGTTAAACAGTGCTTTTTCATAATCCCCGCTTTTTTTATAAGTATTTCCCATCCATCTGTAAAAATCTGAAACCGAAGAATCAATCTCTATTGCTTTTTGAAAACTTTCCAGCGCCTCGTCAAGCCTGTGCAGCTTATATAATGCCTGACCTGCATAAAAATATGCCCATTCAAACTCAGGTTCAATTTCATAGACTTTTTTAAAACATTCAAGAGCAAGGTCATAATTCTCAGACTCGTAATACAGCCTTCCTCTGTCTGTAAAGTATTTTACAACTTTTTTAAAGGGCTTTTTAGACATTTTCTATTTTTGTTTTTACTTTTATTTATTGTAACGGAATTTTAAATAATGGTAAAAGACTTTTATTAGTGATCTTAATAAATAAACGTTAATTGCAAATTATTATATCAAAATTAAATTTTGGGGTTGAGTGGAGGGGCTTCGCCCCTCCCTAAGTCTATTTCCCCCTCCTTGAGGAGGAAGGGGGTGGTGATACAATGTTGAATTTTAATTCCACTTATCGAAAACTTTTTTAGACCGCTTCTAATAGTCCTGATAAAATTTTGCCTTTCACAACAGGTAACCGTTAAATTGTAACCCTATTACCGGGTGCGGGAAGCTGGCTTGCAGAGCGTATATTCAACATATTTTAACGCTCATCTGTTTGAATCGGCTTAGGAACTATCAGTAAAGCATTGGTAACTTTACCTCCGCCTTTTACAGTAGGGTTATTAACAAGTTCTCCCCGGTAGACCATCTGGGTGGAAGAGCCTCCGTCCAGGTTCATGGCGTTATAAGCCCCGAGTTCCCACATAATCTGTGCAAGCTCGGGAATTGTCGCCCCTTCAGAAATATCTTTTCTCCTGCCGTCAATAGTTACAAGGATTAGAGTTCCTGCTTTTGAGTAACCTATAGCTGTTCTGGGTTCTTTTTTCCAGAGGAATTTATCGGTAAATCTTTGCCTGTCAACGAAAATTTTTCCGTCTTTAACAAGGTAAGGACCGCCGCTAACCGCGTATTTAACCTTTCCCCAGTCATCAGGAATAATTTCCATTGAATAGCTGACTTCATCGCCTTTATCTACTTGCCCCCGGATAAGCCATCTTGGTCCTATGATTACATAACCTTCCCTGGGAATTTTTACACTGCTCTGCTTTATAAGTTCAACCTTATCATTTTCAACCACAATATGGCAGAAGTCTAAAGAAGTAGCAGGAGTCATCTCTCCCCACCTGTCGGTAAATATCGTATAACCGTAATAGCTGTAAACAGACTGGTTATAGTTAAACAGCTCCAGTTCCAGGTCATCCCCGATTTTGATTTTCCCTTTAACATCGAGTTTATCCATTAAAAATTCATTATTTTCACTCACGCCGAAAACAACTCTTTTATAAACAGGACCTGTTAAAAGCTCGCCGTCTATAATAGAAATTCCTAATGGCGCGCCGATATCCGGTTTAAAAAATGACGCGTTTATAGCTGCAATAGCGTTTTCTTCAGATGCAAAATCTTTTACGCTCCTGACAGTGTTAAGAAAATATTCCCCGTAAGTTGGTTTAACAACTATATCGCTTAAATGCGGATTAACCGTGATTATATTTACTATCGCCGGTTTTCCGTTTAGCCATCTTTTTACCTTTTTATGAATGATTCCACCGGTTAAGCTGTTATTCAGGTTAAGTTCCGGATCCGCACAGCAGATTGATAAACCATTCAGGTTTTCAGAATCATTTTTCTCCTGAGCCGGCAATTTATCAGGAAAAAACACAACTAATGCTGATAAAACTATTGCTATATAACGTATTTGGAGTTTAATTTCCTTACCCATAAGATGTAGAGCTTGTTTAGTTAATATAATAATATATTAAACTATGTTTTTAAATTTTGTAAGCCCCCTTCATTGCTCAAATAGAATATTTTTTCAAAATCGAGCAGATTACCCTGTTTTTATAGGGTATTAAATAATTTAAATCTCTGAATAAGGGGTAAAGAATAAAAACTTACGCATTTTAAAATTTTTCATTCTTTCTTAATTTTAAAAACTTTTAAATGTTTTAAAAAAACTTCCGATCTATAACATGAGCCTTTAGAAAAAATTATTACTTTTCAAAGAAAGAAAAATTGTGAAAAGCTTACGGAAAATATTCCTGATTTTTACTGCGGTGTTAATTTGTATTTCCCCGGGCTACGCGTGGAAAAAGCATAAAATGGCAGGACCTGTGAAAGGCAAAATTTCTTCGCCGTTTGGCAAAAGAATTGATCCTTTTACCAGCCGCTGGAAGTTTCATTCAGGAATAGACATTGCTGCGCCTTCAAGTACCCCCATTTACGCTGTGCAGGAAGGTAAAGTGATATTCAGCGGCTGGAAAGGCGCATATGGACGTTGTATTATGATTGAACATGATTACCCAGATATTCCCAAAATTCCTCGTATAATCACGAAATATGCACATAATTCAAAAAATATTGTCCAAAAAGGTGATTACGTTAAAAGAGGAAAAATCATAGGTTATATAGGTTCTACAGGAAGATCTACAGGTCCTCATCTGCATTTTGAAGTTATTTATAAGGGAAAACCTATAAATCCCCTGGATTATATAAAAAAATTACCTTCTTACCTTGATTACGTAGCTTATGTAAGAGAAAAAAGAAGGTATACCTCTTATTTACCTGAGTAATTAGTACTTTGATTCATTAAGGAAGTGATAAAAAATTCTTAAGAAGTGGTCTCAAAACCTAACGAGGTTTCGTAAAAGAATAATTAAACAACCAAAACAACAGTAAATTTTTTGTCATTTACTTCCTTATAAGCTCGTTAAAATTCCTGCTATAGTTGCTGATAAGTAAGAAGCGAGAGTTCCGCATATTAATGCTCTTATCCCGAGTCTTGCAAGATCAGCCCTTCTGTTAGGTGCAATTTCCCCTATCCCTCCAACCTGGATAGCAATAGAGCCGAAATTTGCAAATCCGCAAAGGGCAAAACTTACAATAACAAGGGATTTTGGTGATAAAACAATGTCAGAAGTCCCCTGTATGATTGGCGAAAGATCCATATAAGCCACAAATTCGTTAAGAGCCATTTTTGTTCCCATCAGGTATCCTACAGTGAACGTTTCCTCCCATGGAACCCCCATTAACCAGGCAAATACAGAAAATATTCCGCCCAGCAGCGCTTTCAGACTTAATCCCGAAAAATCAATTCCCGTAACTCCTAATGCAGGACCAATATTACCTAAAACAATTCCAAGATACCCGAGTAAAGCGTCTATCATTGCTATAACGGCAATAAAACCTATAAGCATGGCTATTACACTTATGGATATACGCATTCCGTCGCTTGCTCCGTGTGCCATAGCATCTATAAGGTTTGCATAGGTTTTTTTAACTTCAAGTTTTACCTCTCCGCGGGTTTCAGATTTCTCGGTTTCCGGGTATACGATTTTAGAAATAACCAGAGCTCCGGGAACTGCCATTAAGCTGGCTGCCAGAAGATATTCCGCCGGAACTCCCAGTGAAATATATACTGCCATCACTCCCCCTGCTATGCAAGCCATACTGCCTGTCATAGAAGCAAGAAGTTCTGAGTGAGTCATGCCGGAAACATACGGTTTTATCATAATCTGAGCTTCCACCTGCCCTACAAAAGCGCTTGAAACATTAGACAGGGCTTCGCTTCCGCTAACTTTCATCAGCTTATAAACCACTTTTGCCACAAAAGAAATGATTTTCTGCATTAAGCCTATGTGATAGGCAATGTTTACAAGCACTGCAATAAATATAATGGTGGGAATTATTTTAAATGCAAATATAAGCCCGCTCTCTACCCCAAAAACTTCCTCAAAAACATCAGGTTTACTTACCAGGACCCCGAATACAAATTCCCCGCCTTTATCAGCAAAGTCCAGAAGGCATTTTATAAAATTTCCGATCTGCTCAAAAATAAATTTACCGGGCGGCAATTTCAGAATGAACAGCGCAATTAACAGTTGAATCCCCAGTCCTGTGCCTACCAGTTTCCAGTCAATTGCTTTTTTATTCCTGGACATTATAAAAGCAATTCCGAGTATTGTTAGTATACCTAAAATTCCGAACAAGTTACCCATCCCGGCTAAAGTTTTATAATTAAATATTAAGTAAATGACAAAAAATTTTTACGTCTTTGTCATCCCAAACTTGTTTCAGGATCTTAAGAAATCCGCTGAAACGATATTGTGCTGAACTAGTTCAGTATTTAGCACCTGATTCAGGATGATACATATAAAAATTTTTTGTTTGCCACTTACATTTATTAAATCATGAAAGAAATTAATACTGAATTTTTTATAAATTAATTATTTCTTTACATTTTAATAAATTTGTACTTCTTAAAAACCCATCTATACAAGGATTTTTTATATTTAAAAAAAAATTTAATAATTTTTAACAAACAAAAAACAAAAATTTAGTTAATTTTTTTATTATTATTGTTTTAATATAAATAAGGGAAGTAATATAAAACATAAACTTAATTATTTTTTAAGTATAAGGGGATATCGTTAGGAGAGTAAGACATGAGTTTTAAAGAGGAAAGTTTTTTAAATCGGGAAGAGATAGACTCTAAGTATTCACAGATTATTAAAAAGTCTATTTTAAGAAAAATTGACGTTTCAGAGTTACCGGAGAAATTGCCAAATTTCAGAAACCACTCAGGAACCAAGGATAATTTACTTGCTGATTGGCTAAAGAATTGGATTGACAGCAGGGTTTCTCAGGGCAAGTTTAGAGTAAATGATCTTTTGCCTGCTAAAAAGGAAATAGCTGAAAAAACAAATGTAAGCATAGGAACTGTGCAGACAGCTATAAGATTGATAGAAGACGAAGGTTATGTAGCTTCAAAGCAGCGCATAGGAACTTTTATCTGCGACAGGGAAACAATTTCTGATTCGCTTAGAAAGCAGACTTCCAAGCGTGAGCAGGCAATTGAGAGTATTAAAAAATATATTGTTAAGCATAAATACCAGCCGGGACAGGTTCTGCCGTCTTCAAGAGAGCTGGCAAAAATAATAGGCAGCGCTCCTAATACAACGAGACTGGCAATTGAGTATCTTGCAAAAACAGATATTATTGATTCAAAAATTTTAAAAGGAAACAAAGCAAACTGGGTATTGAAATTAATTCCTGAAATATCTTATGAAAACATAGATGATGATTCTATAATTGATTCAGATACCCTGGTTAATCAGATAGAGAGGGAGTTAAAAGAACTTATCATAAAAAATTATAAAGTGGGAGATAAGTTAATATCCCATTATGAAATTGCGGAAGTTTTAAAAGTAAGTATAAAAACAGTTCATGACGCGATGAAACGTCTTATTGAGCAAGGGATACTTCAATCAAGACGGGGAAGATACGGTACATTTATTTTGCGCATACCTTCAGATAAGCAAATCATGACAGGAAAAGAAAGCGAAATTTTTGCACCTGCGAGTCAGGCAAGTTTATATAATTATGAAAGAGTCCAGGTTTATCTTAAAAACTTTATAAAAGACAACTTTAAACCCGGTGATAAGTTGCCGGCTATGGGTAAACTCGCAGAAGAACTCAAAGTGAGCAGCAACACAATAAGAAAAGCATTACAAAACCTGGCAGAAGATGGTGTTGTAAACTTTTCAAGAGGCAGATATGGCGGTACATTCCTTGTTAAACTGCCTGAAGTCGGGAAAGAAACTAAAAACCCGGTGCTTTCCTGGCTTATAGTTAACCCGGAATATTCATCAGCATATAGCAGTAAGCATTAACAGGAATTAAAATATATTTCATAAAGAGGTTGTCCCAAAAGCATGGACAGCCTCTTTTCAATTTTCTATAATTTTTTCTTTATTCCTTAATAAAATTAAGTTTAAAAATTTTTTTCAAGGTATTTTTCATATAAATCAGGTCTTTTAGTTTTTGTTCTTAGCAAAGCCTGCTCCCTGCGCCATTTTGCAATTTCCTGATGATTCCCTGAGAGCAATATATCAGGAACTTTTTTTTCTCTAAACTCATATGGTCTTGTGTAATGAGGATATTCAAGCAAACCTTCGGAAAAACTTTCTTCCAGCACGGATTCGTCTTTTCCCAGAGCCCCCGGAAGCAGTCTTGTAACAGCATCAATTATGCATAGCGCTGCAAGCTCACCGCCGGTAAGTATAAAATCACCGAGGGAAATTTCCGTAATACCGGGAATCTCTCTTATTCTCTCATCAAAACCTTCATAATGCCCGCAAATCATTGTTATCTGGTCGTTACCGGCTAGCTGTCCCGCTTTTTCCTGGTTAAAAACTTCTCCCTGGGGAGTTAATAATAAAGCTGCAGAGTTAGCGGTTTTAGGGATTGATTCATAAGCATCATAAAAAGGTTGGCACATTAAAACCATGCCTGCTCCGCCTCCGTAAGGCGTATCATCTACTTTTCTGTGAGTGTCATGTGTAAAATCCCTGGGGTTTACCGTGTTAACAGACATTATACCCTGCTTTTGCGCCCTGGCAGGTATACTAAAAGAACAGTAATTACTGATTATCTCAGGAAAAAGCGTGATAATATCAAATTTCATTTTTCTCAATCAAGCCTTCAATTATATTTATCGTAATTCTGCCTTTTTCTAAATCCACCTCAGGCACAATTTCTTTTTTAAAGGGGATCATATGCTCTTTGTTTTCGGAATTTTTAATGAACAGGGTATCCTGGTCCCTGAAATTCACCACGCCTGAGATTTCTCCAATGAAATTCCCTTCTCTATCATATGCCTTAAGCCCTATGAGGTCGCAAATGTAAAATTCATCCTCTTCAAGGTATTTTACCAGTTTCTCTTTAGGAAGTTTTAAAAGGCTTCCTTTTATTTTAACGGCTTCATCAACTGAATTTACCTGCTTGAACTTTATAATAGCAAACTTTTTATGAAACCTGACTTTTTCTATTTCCAGCTCAGAAGTTTCTGAGCCTTTCACAATCAGGACCCGGTGAATTTCAGAAAAAATTTTTTCGTTTCCTTCATTAAATCCTACTTTTACTTCGCCTTTAATTCCGTGAAAATTCAAAACTTTTCCTATAGATAACAATTCCTGCAGATTTTTTTTCATAAACCAGGTCCTTTATTGCTTTATATCTATTATATTTTAAATAAATTCCCCGGCATTAAAATTCTTTGCAAAAACAGCTAAAACCCCGAATTTCGGGGTTTTTTATTTTTTGGCTGGTATAAAATTCTTATGATAAACACAGACCGAATCTAGTTTTAATCATTAATTATGGGGCTTAATTCACCATTAGGAGCTATTTCTCTTCCTGTGGTTGGTATTTCGGAAATATCAACTTCTGTGACTATAATTCTGGGTTCTATAATGATCTTTTTAAAACCTTTTCTATCTGGGAATTCCAGCAGAAGATCTGTTTGCCCCGGTTTTTTACCTCTAAGCTGATAATTCCTCCTAAATGCCCTAACAGGTTCATCTTCATTGCAATCAATTCTTACCGGGTTTCCTTCAATATCTTTACCCTCAACTGTAAGTTTTCCAAAGTTCATTTTTGCTGCGGGGTTTAAACCTAAACCTGAAATCATGCTTTTGCTCCTTTCTAATATTTTGAATACGGCAGATATTAATTTTTAAACGCTCATAAAAATAAAAGTTGACAGAATTTTAAAAAAAATACAAAATTTAACAGTCTGTCAAGCCAGAGCTACGGGCAGGTTACAGCAACAACATAAAGCATGCTCATTATGCCCCTTCCCGGATAAGTTTAATGAGTTGTATAATTTAATTAAAAGAAAATTGGAGCTGGATTGTGTCAGAAAAAAATATTAATCTTGAAGAAATAAAAAAACTTATTATACACCCAAAAATCGGTGAAATTCTTTTGCAACACAAAAAAATCACACTTGAACAACTAACCGCTGCCCTGGAAAATCAAAAAAAGAATCCCATCCCCATTGGACGGATTTTAATTGATAAAGGTTTTGTTTGCGAAAATGAACTTGTTGAGCTATTATCCATTCAAAAAAATATTGCTAAATTATTAAAGGAAAGCTATAGCGAACTGGAACAGCTCAAAAATGGGAAATCTGAAAAACAATAATTTTCTTTATTTTACAAGAATAATCTTTTTTATCCTGTTTTACGGACTGCTTTTTGCATTACTTTCCTATTATACGCTGGTTTCTTTATCAGAAATCCAGCAGGATATCCTGAATTTTTTAAAATCCCTTATTTATAGCGAAGAAGACAGACTCGGCATGGGCGCAAAGCTGGTATTGGGATTAAAAATCCTTAATGTATTCCTGTTTTTCCTGCTGACCCTGTTTTCGTTTTCTATGTTCTCCTCGGGTTTAACGGGATTTTTTTACGTTACATCAGCAAAAAAACACGGATATGAAAAAATAGACCTGCCCCTGGCGCTTAAAAAAGTTACGGAATGGCAATTATATAAATACCCTTTGATTTTTCTTCCTGTGCTGAAATTTATTTTAGCGGCAGGCGTGCTTTTTATCATTGCAGTTGTGCTTTTTAATTCTATAGTAGCAGGTATTGGAGTTATCACAGGCTTGTCATTTCTTGTGTTAAGCTTTATAGGCTTTAATTTAATGTTCTTTCTGTCACTGGCAATTCTCGTCACTCTGTGGAAAGTCATAAACCTTAGCTTTGGAACAGAAATAGCAATCAGCGAACCCGGGCTTGATAACCAGACAATATCTCTCAGGTCACGGCGAATTATCACAGCCGCACGCAGCAATGCCCTTTTACTTTTTGTCTATTTAGTATTCGGTTTTCTGTTATTAGTTCAGCTTAAAAATTTAGACATCCTGAATGCACAGGTTTTTTCCATCTTCTTTAGCTTTAATGCATTAACCTATGCCGGGGTAAAATATTTAAAAACCAACGCTTATATAAAATCCCTGCTGAATTACTATGAAAAGGCAAAATCATTAGCAGTCTGAGAATGATTCAGGCATTTTTTTAATATCTCCGTGATAAAATAAAAAATCACATTGAATTTTCAGGATTTAGCTGCTTTAATGTGTTTAAATATTGAAAGAAGAATATTTACAGATAACCTGAAAGGAAAAATAATGCAAAATACTGTAAATCAGTCAATATTGCCATATACAGCTAAAATTAACGAATTAAACCACCTTGAAATAGGAGGTTGCGACACTGTTGAACTTGTAAAAAAATACGGAACTCCCCTTTATGTTTACGACGAAGACAGTATAAAAACCTGCTGCAGGCAGTATAAAGATGCGTTCTCTTCATATGATGATGTCGAGATACTCTATGCGTCAAAAGCTTTCATGACCCGTGCTGTCTGCAAAATTATGAAAGATGAAGGTCTGGGACTTGACGTTGTATCCGGCGGTGAAATTTATACAGCCATGAATTCCGGGTTTTCAATGCAAAAATGCTATTTTAACGGCAATAACAAAACCTTTCAGGAATTAGAACTGGCTTTATATTGTAATGTAGGAAAAATTACGGTTGATAATTTTTATGAGCTTGAACTTCTGGATAAAATCGCAAAAGAACAGGGAAAAACAGTTGACATATTATTGAGAATAACCCCGGGCATAGAATGTCATACTCACGAATACATTAAAACCGGCCAGATTGACAGTAAATTCGGGTTTGACCTCCCACAACTCGATGAAGCAGTTCTTAAAGTTAAAACTGATTATACAAACCTTTCGCTAAAAGGACTGCATGCACACATAGGCTCACAGGTTTTTGAAAAAGATGTATATGCTGATTTGATAGGAATAATTGCAGAGCAGTATTCAAAAATCAGGGAAAAATACAGTTTAGAATTTTCTGAAATAAACATAGGCGGCGGAATCGGGGTTAAGCATACCGAAGAGGATGACCCGCCTTCTATATACGAAATAGCTGGTATAATAACTTCTTCTTTAAAGGAAAATATTGCTAAATACGGGCTCGGCAAGCTAAAACTGGCTCTGGAACCCGGCAGGAGTATAATTTGCAATTCCGGTATCACTCTTTATAAAGCCGGCAGCTATAAACAGGTTACAGAAGGCAGGAAATATATTGCCGTAGACGGTGGTATGGCGGATAACCCCAGACCCTCAATGTACCAGGCAAAATATACGGCTTTAATAGCAAATAAAGCCAGTACTGAAGCTGAAGAAACAGTTACAATTGCGGGAAGATACTGTGAATCCGGTGATATCCTGATAGAGAATATCAGCTTACCGGTAATAACAGCCGGGGATATAATATGCATTCCTGCAACAGGAGCTTATAATTATTCAATGGCAAGC
Organism: Candidatus Gastranaerophilales bacterium; assembly: GCA_028278305.1. Taxonomy (GTDB): domain Bacteria; phylum Cyanobacteriota; class Vampirovibrionia; order Gastranaerophilales; family UBA9971; genus JANQEB01. Next base: position 4,471 of record JANQEP010000124.1, on the reverse strand, counting down.
CACTACAACAGAGTACCTAAGCCCGCCGCAATTATTGTACATAACGGGCATTCTGATGTTATAATAAAAAGAGAAAGTTATCAGGATTTAATATCTTTTGATGTAATACCAGAAAGACTTGCAAAAAGTGATTGCAGCTGTATATAATAAATGTAGTAAGATTGTTGTAATAAATTCTGTTAATTCTTGTTTATTTAATTAAATATCAAAGCTGGTTTAATAATATAGCAGATGACATAGCAATAGTTTATTATTAAATATTCCCTGCGGTAAGTGTAAAATAGGAAGAAGCTGGACACCAAAATGTTCGACCAGTTAATACAGACATCTCAATCTTTTTTTGACGTTATATACTCAATCTGGCCCTTCAGGTCTGATTTAAGACTTGTAAATGTCTTAGAAATACTAATTATAGGTTTTATATTTTATAAAATCTATAAGTTTATTTCGGGAAGTCATGCTGAGCAGCTGCTAAAAGGGATTTTAATGCTCTTTCTTGCTCTTGCCCTGAGCAAAATGTTTAACCTGCCGATTATCGGGAAAATCCTCGAAAGCGTGGTCAGTATTGTTATATTTTCACTGGTGGTTATTTTCCAGCCCGAACTCAGGCGTTTTCTTGGATATCTTGGACAAAAAGGATTTTTAAATAAACATATAATAAACCCTGACAGCCAGTCTGAAATCAAGGAAATTATTGACGAGATAGTTGATGCGGTAAAACATTTAAGTAAGTCTCATACAGGCGCTTTAATCGTGTTTCATAATTCCGGGGAAATGAATAATGTACTGGAAGTCGGAACCAGACTTAATGCCGTAATAAGCACAGAAATAATACTAACTATTTTCCATCCGAACACACCGCTTCACGATGGCGCTGCGGTTGTAAAACATAATAAAATCCTCGCCTCGGGTGTGCTGCTCCCTCTTACAGAGGACCCGAAGTTAAGCTGGCAATACGGTACAAGACACCGCGCAGCTATCGGAATGTCAGAAATCTCTGATGCTACCTGCCTTGTGGTTTCTGAGGAAACAGGTAATATTTCTATTGCACAGGGAGGAAAGCTTACAAGTATTGCTGATCTTGAAGAATTAAGGTCAGAACTGGAATTTCTCTACGGAGTCTCTGAGTCTGTTAAGAAAAAATCCGAGCAGGAAGTTAAGGAAAAAAGTAAATTCAGGTTTAATAGCTTTTTCCCCCTGGAATTTCCTTCATTTAAAAAAGAAGAAAATAATAAATAAGGTAAGCCGATGAAAAAGAATAATCCCGTAATCCTGGCAATAACAGCGGCAAGCGGAATTATATTCGCAATAAGAACACTTGAGTTTTTACTTAAAAACGATTTTCAGGTGGAATTAATTGTCTCATCAAAAGCTTACTATATTGCAAAGCATGAAATAGAACTCGATTTAAGTCATGACAGAAAAGAAATCCGGGAAAATATTTTAAAATTCTTAAAGGTTGAAAATAAAAAACAAAACCTGCATGTCTGGCTTGACGATGAAATCTGGGCAAGCCCTTCGAGCGGTTCTTATAAAACAGAAGGAATGATAATCGCGCCTGCTAGCATGGCGGTAATTTCCGCTATTTCCCTGGGGAATGCGGAAAATTTAATTACAAGGGCTGCTGATGTCTGCTTAAAGCAAAAAAGACCCTTAACCGTAGTTCCGAGAGAAACACCTCTTAATTCAATTCACCTGGAAAATATGTTAAAATTATCTAAGCTGGGGGTTAATATTGTTCCTCCGATTACCGGGTTTTATGGAAAAATAAAAACAATTGATGATAGTATAGATTTTGTAGTCGGAAAAATTTTGGATATAAATAATATTGAAAACAGTTTATATGAAAGGTGGCAAATATGACAAAAAAGGACAAAAAAGTCGTAGTTATCTCTGGAAAACAGTTTTCTGGAAAAGATACAGTTGCTAATGTCTTAAATAAAATACTTCCGGATTTTAAACTTGCCCCTATTGCTGATGCTATAAAAATAGAATTCAGTCAGAAAAAAAATCTTACTTTTAATGAAATTGAAAGAAACAAGCCGCTCTACAGGGCAGATTTAATCAGTTTCAGTAATGAAAAAAGGTCAAAAGACCCTAATTGCTGGATTAAAAAGGTGCTTAGCTATGAAGATAACCTGATAGTCTCTGATGTAAGACTTCAGCACGAAATAAAAACCTTTGAGAAATTAGGAGCTGTTAAAATCAGAATAGAATCAGCCAGGGAAGAAAGAGCAAAAAGAGGCAGGCTCGTAAAAGAAGATGATTTTACGGAAACTGATCTTGATAATTACAAAAACTGGGATTATATAATTGAAAACAACGGATCGGTTAAAGATCTTGAAGACCAGGCTGCAAAAGTAGGTGAAAAGGTAAGAAAAACTTTATCAGCTCAAAAAGTATAGTCAACCAATATATTACGGAAGGGTAAAATAAAATGGCAAGAATAATCAGACCGGTATGGGCAATAAGATGCAGTAATTCAGCCTGCAAAAATCTTTTTGAAGTTGTAAGGATTGAAGAAGAGAATAAAACGCAGGAAGTCATATGTCCGGGCTGTGGGGAGCATTACGTGTATCCGCCGCCAAAGGATGATAATAATTAAAAACAGCGCTGCAAAAAGGTATAATCAATACAGCCGGCATTTGCAGGACATTTTTAACTGCAAAGTCTATAAAATTACTATTGATGCCGGTTTTAGCTGTCCTAACAGGGACGGCAAAATTTCTAAAAACGGCTGTATTTTTTGCGATACAGGCGGATCGTTTTCACAGGCTCACTCAAATCTGTTTTCCATAGAAAAACAGGTTGAAACCGGTATTTCAAGGCTTAAAAGCAGGTTCGGGGCAAAAAATTTCATCTCTTATTTTCAGGCGTTCACAAACACTTACGCCCCTGTAGAAATTCTTAAAGATCTCTATGACAGGGCAGTTTCCCATCCGGAAGTTGTAGGGCTTTCCATAGGCACAAGACCTGACTGCATTGATGAGGAAAAACTGGACCTTATAAGTTCTTATCAGAAAAATAAACTTGTATGGATTGAATATGGCTTGCAGTCAGTTCATAACAAAACTTTAGAGCTTATCAACAGGGGACATACATTTGAAGATTTTGCCGTGGCAGTTGAGATGGCTCAAAAATACAATATAAAAATTTGCGCGCATGTAATTATCGGGCTTCCCGGCGAAACCGGAAAGGACTTGCTGCAGACAGCTAAAACTCTTGCTGATATGGGGATTGACGGGGTAAAGCTCCATCTTTTATGTGTTCTAAAAGATACAGGGCTTGAAAATTTATACCGGCAGGGAAAAATAAACCTGCTTTCAATGGAAGAATACGTTGAGACTGCGTGTAATTTTCTGGAATTACTGCCGTCTTCTGTGACTATTCACAGAATTGCGGGTAACGGGCTTAAAAAGCTTTTAATTGCCCCGCAATGGCTGGGTGAAAAGTTCAAAGTACTTAACCTGATAGACAGGGAACTGGAAAAACGGGATTCTTTCCAGGGAAAGTATTATATTGCGCCCGCAAGCGATCTCAAAAATTCCATGTTTGCAGGCAGAAAAGCTATCCCGGAGTTAGAATAATATATTTTTTAATACAGGATTTTTATCTGTATGCTTTGACAAGAGCATCGTTTACAAGGTGGCTAAGGCTAACATTTTCCTCTGCTGCTAATTTTGCTAATTTACAGTGCATAGACCTGGATGTTCTGATAGATAACCTGCCGCTACATTTTTTTAGATACTCAGGTTCGATAATAGGTAAGCCCTCTTCAAGGCTTCCCTCAAGATACATCTCAAGGGCTTCTTGAATATTTTGTGCAGCCTCTTCGATGGAATCTCCGTGAGAATAACAAGGGAGTCCTTTAACCCTCGCATCATACCCGCTTTCTTGAGACTTTTCGATCTCAAAATCCCAGGGGAGATTCAAGTAATAATTTAAGTTTTTTTTCATATAATATATGCACCTCCTTTGGGTATGCCTGGACAGGAGATTACTCCCCTTCCCAGACTTTAATTACATAATCTACGGCGTTTGGATTTACAGGGTTCTTTTTTGGTATTATTACCATTGGCTTACCGGGTTTAGTGAATTTTACATGTTTACCTTTACCCTGTTTGCTGTCCATCTTGTTAACACCTTGGCGCAGTCTTCAAATCTTTGTCCTTTGTTTGAGTTTTTGAACCTTGCTACAATCTTCTCAGGTTTCATTGTGTTTTCTCTTTCAAGCCACATTGTCATTATATATTATGACATAATAATTGTCAAGGTATGTAATGACAAAGTATTATAAGTTTACTCGTAACTACTGCATAGTTAAGTTAATTTTGTAGGACTAAGGAATAAAGAAAAAATTCTTACGTAAAATTTTTCAAAAACCCCCACCCATGAATGAGCTACTGCGTTAGCTCCCGCGGCCGCCCGCCCTCAGAGGTGGTTAAAGGCTTTCGCCTGCTAAAATGCGGAC
>JANQEP010000091.1 GCA_028278305.1 Candidatus Gastranaerophilales bacterium | reverse complement strand
AGAAAAGAGGCGGAGCCTCTTTTCGATTCTCTATAATTTTTTGGTAAATGTTGCATAGTTATATCCTGGTTTTGGGCTAATTCGCGACTCGAGTTATTTAACCCCAATGACGGGTTAGCTAAAAAACAATTATAGTTTGGTAAAAATTTTTTAAAATTTATGGAAAAAGGCGGGTTGGCAATGAGTTTACTAATATGTATAGCATATTTTTCGCCTGAAGTTTAAAGGTCGAGTTATTTATTCTTGTATCGCAATTTTCTTTATGTTATAAAACAAAATATTCAAAACTATATGTTATTATTCAAAAATTGGTTAGGTAAAAAAGAAGGAGAGAGGAAATTCTTATGACACAAAAGCGTGTTTATCTTTTCAAAGAAGGCAATGCAGGTATGAAAAATCTTCTGGGAGGAAAAGGAGCTAACCTCGCAGAAATGACAAATGCAGGACTTCCGGTCCCACAAGGTTTAACAATTACAACAGAAACCTGCCTGGAGTACATTGACAAGGGTAATCAGATGCCGGCCGGCTTAATGGATGAAGTTAAAGAAGCTTTAGCTGATGTAGAAAAAGAAACAGGAAAAAAATTCGGCGATGCTTCCAATCCGTTATTAGTTTCCGTAAGATCCGGCTCAAGACTCAGTATGCCGGGCATGATGGAAACAGTTCTTAACCTTGGTCTTAATGATCAGACAATGCAGGGAATTTTAAAACTTACACAAAACGAAAGATTTGTTTATGACAGCTACAGAAGGTTCTTAACAATGTTCGGAAGCGTTGTTCAGGACATTGAAAGAGACAAGTTTGAAAAAATCCTTGACCAGCTTAAAGAAAAAGAAGGAGTCTCTTTAGACACAGAAGTAAGCCTGGACGGACTTAAAGAGCTTGTTGTCAAATATAAAGAACTGGTTAAAAAGGAAACAGGCTCTGAATTCCCTCAGGATCCTTATACACAGCTGCAATTAGCTATCGAAGCAGTATTTAAATCCTGGAATATCCCAAGAGCTATCGCTTATAGAAATCATTACAAAATTGACCACAGATACGGTACAGCCGTAAACGTCCAGACAATGGTATTCGGAAATATGGGTGATGATTCCGCAACAGGCGTATCTTTCACCCGTAACCCGAGCACCGGTGAAAACAAATTCTATGGTGAATACCTGACAAACGCACAGGGTGAAGACGTTGTAGCAGGTATCAGAACTCCAAAACCAATATCCGAGCTTGCAGAGGAAATGCCTGCACTCTATAACCAGTACGTTGAAATCGCTCAAAAACTTGAGCGTCACTATAAAGACATTCAGGATATGGAATTCACCATTGAACGCGGTAAATTATACATTCTTCAGACAAGAAACGGTAAGAGAACAGCCCAGGCCGCATTAAAAATAGCTGTTGATATGGAAGAAGAAGGTATAATCAATAAAGAAAGAGCTATTCAGCTCGTAGACCCAAACCAGTTATACCAGTTATTACTTCCAAGTTTTGACCCTGAGTCTAAAAAACAGGCAAAATGTATTGCTAAAGGTTTAAATGCTTCTCCTGGCGCGGCAGTAGGTAAAATAATCTTTGATCCTACAGAAGCAGAAGAGCGGGCAAAAGCCGGAGAATCTGTAATCCTGGTTAGAATAGAAACATGCCCGGATGATATTCACGGCATGATTCCCGCACGGGGTGTATTAACTTCAAGAGGCGGAATGACAAGCCATGCAGCCGTTGTTGCAAGAGGCATGGGTAAACCATGTGTTGCAGGCTGCGAAATAGTTAAAATTAACCTTGAGCAAGAGACAATGACTTCTCCCGAGGGAAAAGTTTATAAGAAAGACGATATAATTTCACTTGACGGAGCAACAGGTGAAGTATTCGAGGGCAGCATCAAAACTATCGATCCGCAAATGGGCGGTGACTTTGAAAAACTTCTCAGCTGGGCTGATGAAATTAAGACTTTAGCTGTAAGAGCTAATGCTGACACTCCCCAGGATGCTTTAAAAGCTATGGAACTCGGTGCAAAAGGTATTGGGCTTTGCAGGACAGAGCATATGTTTATGGAGCAGGACAGACTTCCTGTTGTACAGCAAATGATTATATCCGGTACTGAAAAAGCAAGAAAAGAAGCTCTTGAAAAACTTCTTCCTATGCAATACCAGGATTTTAAGGATATGTTCAAAGCGCTTAAAGGCTTACCAATGACAATTCGTCTTTTAGACCCGCCGCTTCACGAATTCCTTCCTAATAAAGAAGAATTAATTGCTGAAGTTGCAGAAATGAAAGCTAAATCACAGGATGCTTCCAAAAAGGAAGAATTACTGGAAACCGTATTAAACCTCTCTGAATCAAATCCAATGATGGGCTTAAGAGGTTGCAGGCTTGGACTTACATATCCTGAAATTAATGAAATGCAGGTAAGAGCTATATTTGAAGCTGCATGTGATCTTAAACTGGAAGGTATAGAAGTTAAGCCGGAAGTAATGATTCCTCTTATCGGGCATGTAAACGAGTTAAAAACAGCAAGAAAACAGCTTGAAGAAGTTGCCCAGCAGGTAATGAGCGAAAAGGGCGTTGAAATCGATTACCAGTTCGGTACAATGATCGAAATTCCAAGAGCTGCACTTACTGCTGAGCAGGTTGCCGAATATGCCGAATTCTTCAGCTTCGGAACAAACGACCTTACACAGATGACATTCGGCTACAGCCGTGATGACGCTGAAGGTAAATTCCTTAATAACTATGTAGAACAACAAATCCTTCCGACAAATCCATTTGAAACCCTTGACCAGGAAGGCGTTGGGCAATTAATGGAAATGGCTATTGCTAAAGGTAAATCACAAAGACCAAATATTAAACTCGGTATTTGTGGAGAGCATGGCGGAGACCCGGAAAGTGTCAAATTCTGTCACAGAATCGGATTAAATTATGTAAGCTGTTCACCGTTCAGGGTTCCTGTAGCAAGACTTGCTGCAGCACAGGCAACTATTGAAGAGCAGACTAATAAAACACTGGTAATCAGGTAAAAAATTAAATATCAGGTTTTATAACATAAAAAACACCTCTTGTATGAGAGGTGTTTTTTTATATAATGAAAATTTATTACGCGTATTTGAAATCTTTTTTCGCTCTATCATCGATAATTTTCTTAATTGAGTCGTGTTCTGTTGATACTATTTTGTGTTGTGTCTCAAGATTTTTTAATTCTGTTTCCAGTTTCTTGTCCATTAAGTGTAATTGTGCAGCAATTTCCGGGTATTGTTCTGATGCTGCCTGTGCTTGATAAGCCAGTACTGTTCTTTTTTGAGCGAGCATCCTCATTCCAAATTCTAAATCACTCTTGTATCTGGTAAGTGTCAATAGCCCAGCCTGCATGTCTGCTAAACCCATATCGGACCTCCTTTTTTATAATTAAATTTGTAAGGCTTCGTTGTGTAGTATAGATTTCGTATTTCTTATATATATAAAGTGTGTATACTGAAAAAAGTTGCTAATTTTTATTATCACTCTTTACATTTGTTAATATTTTATTTAAACCGCGAGTTCAAGTTTTAATTGTAACGCTTTAAAACCGGCACAAACAGACAAAATTAAAAAATTAATTATCTGCTCCGGCTTATTCCCCTTTTTTTTCTTCTATTTTGAGATTAAATACGGGTTTATTTTACGGAGTTTAGACATCAAGTTTAATCTTATAATTCAATGTATTACTCTAACTATACAATTTTAATTTTGACTAGCCTGCTTTAATAGTATTAGATAATTAATAAAAATCTTCTGCTTACCTGAATAATTTAAACAACTGTAAATTCAAAAATAGCCGGTTCATTTAATCAAAAAAAGCCATATAGGAATAAAGGATGGAAAGCTTATTAAGAACCATTATTAATGAAGTATTAACAGGCAAAAATCAGGAACAGATATTTAATACTATAGCGGCTGAAGTAGGCAAAATCTTTGATGCAAGAGGTATTATTCTTGCAAACAGTGAACTGGACCAGTTTCTTTGCGGACAGATATTTGAGAAAAATCAGATACTTATATTTAATAATATTGATGAATTAGAATTACCTCAATCAGTAAAGGAAATCTGTAATAAAACAGGGGTTAAATCAACAGTTGCTGTACCTTTTATATATAAAAACACACCTATTGCTTTACTGTTTCTAATAAATAAAGAAAATTTCAGACAACTGAGCCAAAGCGATATTAATCTTTTAAATCCTATTGTACAGCAGATTGAAATAGGCTTGAATGTATTTCAACTAGCAGGTCAATTCAGTAAGTTATCCAGCATTGAAAGAACAATCAGAGAAATTTTATTTGAAGCAAGAAGCCAGGAAGATCATGATCAGGTATTTAATTACCTTCTGAATAAAATTGCAATCTTATTTAATGTTGAAAGAGCAATACACCTTCATTATGAAGGAGAAAAACGCAATTTGCATGTACGAAATGAAGTTTTAATCAATAAAAATCTTAAATCAATTATGAATCAACCGTTTTTATCTGCCAGACATACAAAAGAACTGGAACCAAAAACGTTCAATGAAGCAATAAGCATAAATAATGTGGATATTGAGATAAAAGATACAAAATTAAAAGAATATTTAAAGAGTAAAAATATAGAATCATTTATGCTATACCCAAAGGCAGAAAAAATGCCGAATGAAGAACAGGAAAAAATATTAGCAATAACCATGCTATGCTCAACTTATCCAAGAATATGGACATCACAGGAAATAGACAGCTTTGCGCTTATTGTGGATACAACATCTGTTGTTTATTTTGAAATTATAGAAAGAAAAGAAAAAGAGCAGACAAAAAAAACGTTTCTTGCAACCCTGACACATGATCTTAGAAGCCCTCTTAATGCTGAGCAAAAAGCACTTGAAGTCATACTATCAAAAAAACTGGGAACCTCACTGGAGGAATTCTCTAAATATCTTGAAGAGATTTATAAAACTAATAAGGAGTTATTACGCATAGTAAACAATATCCTGTCAGTTTACCATTATGAAGAAGGAAAATTTGAACTGAAGCTTCGAGAAGTAAATATCGCAGAACTTATCGAAACGTCAGTTAATTCGATGATATCATTAGCTGAAGAACAAGGATCTGAAATTAACACCAGTATAGAGCCGGGCTTATTACCTGTTATTGCTGACCAGGATGAAATATTCAGGGTAATTAATAACCTTATATGTAACGCTATAAAGCATAATGACAAAGGTACAATCATTAATATTTCAGTAAAAAGAATCAATAATGAGCTGGAGGTATCCGTAAGTGATAATGGAAAAGGGATTCCGGAAAAAGAGAAAGCGGAGATATTTGAGAGATATCCGACAAAAAAAAGAGAAATTGGTACAGGACTCGGATTATATTTATCAAAGAAGATAATTAAGGCTCATAACGGTAGAATATGGTTTGAATCAGAAGTCGGTAAAGGTACAACGTTCTATTTTACTTTGCCAAATTTTCCTATAATAAACTCGAATGACGGGTTAGCTAAAACACAATTATAGCTTGATAAAAATAACTAAACCGTCATTCGGGTTAAATATTGTAAATAAAAAAATGGAAATATAAAATTAAATACTATTTTTATGTTTTAATCTAAAATTAAATATAAATACTGTTTATATATAAAGAGTGGAGAAATTATGCCTGGAGATTTTTATTATCTGGAAAATTTTAATAGTAATTTAATTTATGCTAATTCTAAGGAAGCAAGAGAATTAAGTAAAGAACTAGTTCCGGGTCAGCAATTTACAATTGCCATAAAAAACGCAATGATTGCAAAAGATTATGACTGGTTAAGTGATAATGATATTTTAATTACTTCATCCGTTTGTTTTGGTGAAAATAGCGGTGCAAGAAAAATACATTATTATAAGGAAGATGTTAAACCCCTGGTTCCTTTAATTGCGGGGTGCTTAAAATCTGAAAATATTTTTCTTTGCGAGGATTTTACTGAAGAAGAAAATCGTTTGCACATTAATATTGAAGTTTTTGAAATAGACAGGTTTATAGGAAGAAAAAAATTTTTAGAAGCAATGACAGAAACCATAGGAAAAGTCGGAGCTTGCTTTCCTTCACTTCTTCCATACACTGTGGGTACAGATATTTCTCTTAAATTACTGGATAAAGTAGTTGGTTTATTTGAAAAAGATAAAAAAATGCCATTTTGTACCAACTTATACTTAGAAAAATCCACAAAATACGGAGCAATATTAAATTCCGGAATATATGTAATTTTTGCTGATAATAACGTAAAAAAAGAAGAATACTCTATTAATCAGGAATTTGAGGTCTACAGAAAAGATGGAAATCCTGTAGATGTATCTTATGTAGTAATCACTATTGAACCTTGTAAAATCAAGGATAGTGAATTTAATGAAATGGAAATTAAAGAAAAACTTATATTAATGTTAAATGAAAATAGCAATCAACCTCAAAAAGAATTTTATGAGGAATTAAGCAAGTTAGTAAAATACTCTTCAGATTTTAAAAAATTAAAAAGATTAGCTGATTTAAAAGGAAAAAGTAATTTAAACCCTGAGGAAAAAAAGCGAAAAGATGAGCTGGAAGAGAAATTCAGGAATTATTTACCTGAATTAGCTACAGAAAAGTAAATTCTAATAAAAGGATAATCCGCTTTAAAGCCTGCCCTTCATTATTTGATATATTTTTAACATATGTTTAAATATTACTTAATCAGATATTTTTTTTAAATTATTATTTAAATACGTTTTAAATTTAAAGTTTATAGCTGAAGATGAACATAAAACAAAAAAATATTATTGACCTGACATTTGCGCAAAATGATTTTGATAAATTTTTCCTGAACTTAAGCAAAAATCCCGAAGGAATAAAAAATGTAGATTTTAAATCTCAATTATACAAAATTTATGAAACTGTCAAAAACGAATTTAGCAAGACTTTTCAGACTAATACGTTTGCCTGTCGAAAAACCGATTTTTTACTGGTAAAACAAAATAATGAGTTAAAAGTTTTTATTACCCCTGCCATACATTTTGCAAATTACCTCAAATCAAAAGGCTCTCTATACAGAATACAAAGTAAGGTTTTAGACCTGCCGGATGCTGAGGGGAAAATTGAGCAAAAAGATGGATACTTGCTTCCCGTAAACGAACTTTGGGACTATTTTTCGCGATTTTCAGACATGGTTGACCATGATTTTGTAAGTGAAACTTTCTTGTTTTTTAACCAGTTCACTCAGGTTATTTTAAAAATTATCGAGAAAATGTATTTTATTCCGGTTATCAGTATTAAAAAGAATTTATTTAAGATAGATTATGACATTTTTTCAAACAGGGGCGAAGTAAAAAATATTCTGGATTCCCTGGAAAAAATATTTCCGGAAAACGTCTGTATAAATCTCGAAAATAATACCATAATCAGGGATTTTGATAAAAAAGAGCTTATAGCAAAGTATTTAAACTATATACTTTACAGATTTTTTAATGCTAAATCAGCTAAGTTTGAAAATAATACGGCAACCGAGTATTTCATCCAAAATAAAAGCTTTGACAACTTTAAAAGAGGTAAGGAAATAGCCGGAAATCTTGCAGTCTGGCTGGATGAAATGCGCCTGGGCAGCTATGATATAGTTCCCTTGCTTCGCTTAGAAAATTTCGATGAAAATACTTTTACCATAGAAATGGATATAACCTCAAAAAAAGATGAAAAAATTTACCCGCTAAGTAAAATTTTCACTGATGATAAAATTTTTGGCGAAACCTGTCAGAATGCGCGAGATATGATACAAAAACAGACAGCTTTCATAGCAAAATACTTACCTTATGTAATTGAAATTTTTGATTCAAAAGGAGCGATTAAACCAACAATCAGCCTGAATGAAATATTAAAAATCATGACCTATGCCACATATCCCTTGCAGAATGCGGACATAAACATATTATTGCCTCAGAGCCTGAGCGAGATTGTGATACCCTGTGCCGGTATAAGCGCAAAAGTCAAAACAGGAAAGAAAGAAGAGCTGCTAAACCGTTTTATTCAAAATGCTTACCTGAATGTTAACCTGGATGATATCATTTCTTTTTCTTATGAAATTTCACTCGGGGATGAAAAAATTTCAAAAGAAGAATTTGAAAAAATGGTTCAAAACTCTGAGGGGTTAATCCGGTTTAAAGATAAATATATTATGATAGACGCAAAAGAAGCCCGGAGACTCCTGCATAACCTGAATAAAACTGCCCTGCCCAAAAAAATAACAAAAATAGAATTTTTACAAACCGCCTTAACGGGAACTTTTGAGGGAATTGCCTTTAATTATGATGAGGCTTGCGAAAAAATCCTGGAAGAATTTAAAAAGCCTGAAGATACAGCACTTCCGGATAAATTAGAAGCCACGCTAAAACCCTATCAGCAAAAAGGGTTTAAATGGCTCTATACAAACACTAAAAAAGGCTTTGGCTCATGTCTTGCGGATGATATGGGTTTAGGTAAAACAATACAGGTGTTAAGCCTGATTCTCAAATTGAAAAAAGAAAGAAAGCTTACCACCCCGGGACTTATAATCTGTCCCACAACTTTACTGAGCAACTGGGAAGATGAAATTGACATGTTCGCCCCCACAATCAAAATGTTGACTTACCACGGTACTGACAGGAAAATCGATATTCAAAACGATATAATCCTGACTACCCATGGGATTGTAAGAAGTGATATAGAAAAATTAAAAGATATTAACTGGAGTCTGGTAGTAATTGACGAAGCACAAAATATTAAAAATGACGGTTCAGCTCAAGCTGCTGCTGTAAAAAGCCTTAAAACTTCAGCGAGAATAGCTATGACAGGTACGCCTATTGAAAATCGACTCACGGAACTATGGAGTATATTTGACTTTATTAACCCGGGTTATCTCGGCTCACTGGGAGAGTTTCAAAAAAATTACTCAATCCCCATAGAAAAACTGAAAGATAAAGAAAAAGCTCAAAGACTTAAGCTTATATCATCACCTTTTATTTTAAGACGCAAAAAAAATGATAAAAATATTATTTGCGATCTGCCGGAAAAAAGCGTTATAAATCATTTTTGCCACTTAAAAAAAGAACAGGCAGCACTTTATGGAAAAACCCTGAAAGATACTATGGAATTAATTGATAACACTATGGGAAAACATCGTAAAGGTAATATATTCAAGCTGATTACATCCCTGAAACAAATTTGTAACCACCCTTATCACTACTTAAGACGGGGGGATATGAGCAAAGATGCTTCGGGAAAAACCCAAAAACTCGTCTCAATAATTAACCGGCTGATTAAAAACGATGAAAAAGCCCTTATTTTTACTCAATACAGACAGATGGGCGAAATTTTACTAAAAATAATACAAAATGAAACCGGACATAAAAGCCTGTTCTTGCATGGTGCAGTACCCCGATATCAACGTGATGATATGATTTCAACGTTTCAGCATGATTATGAAAACAAGCTGATGATTATATCGCTGAAAGCGGGTGGAGCGGGCTTAAACCTGACTGAAGCGACAAATGTGATTCATTTTGATTTATGGTGGAACCCCGCAGTTGAAGACCAGGCTTCAGACAGAATTTATCGGATAGGACAGGAAGAGAATGTCACGGTGCACAGACTTATTACACGAGGTACTTTTGAAGAGAAAATAAATTATATACTCAACTCAAAAAGAAACTTGGTTGATGAGACATTATTTGAGGGAGAAAAAAATATGAGCGAGCTGACGTATGATGAAATACAAAAAATATTTTGTAGCAGTTTTGAAGAGAATGAGCAATCCCTAAATCCTGTATTTTCGTCATGCCCATAGCTATAATAGTTGTCGCAGATGGCTAATTTCTTCTTTTGTCCTGCCGTAGCCAAACACCAGGATCATTTCAACGGCGGTTAGCGCGATTAAAACATATCCTTTTACGGTCGGCTTTAATTTATTCCCCTGTAATTCCAGTTGATTAAGAATTTCCAGGAAAACGCCTTCTCTATGGTCTTTTATTTTCATTGCTTAAAAAATCCTTTCTATTTTTTACAAAAGAGGTCGTTAAATATTGCAGGAGTTTTATATCTAGAATAAACTCTATGTTCAGGTTAGACTGTTTGTTAAAAAGATTTTCAAAAAAATTATGTGTTTTATTGATTTGATTACAATATAGGATAAATTTTTATGACTGTCAAGATATTTTTCTATGAATTATCATATTTTTTTCATACAGGGGCTAAATCAGGCATATAATTAGATTTTATGCTTTCTGATTTAGCCCCTGTATTTTATTTCCAGATGAATGTAGTCAATAGACGGAAAATAAAAGATGACTCCCGGGAAAAAAATTAAAGAGATAAGAGAAAAAATAAAACGTTTAACTCAAGCGGAATTCGCGCAGGAATACGATTTAAAAGTAAATACTATAAGGTTTATAGAGCAGAATAAACAGGATATTCCTGATGAATTGGCACTTATTATGGAGGAAGAATATAAAATCCCGTTTAAGTGGTGGAAAACCGGCGAAGGACCAATGTATATTGATCATCAGGAATATCTGGCAGCTACGGGAACTTATAGCCGCCCGGATTTAAGGGTGATTAAATCAGACCATGCCACCAGGACCGAAGTAGTCAGGAACATCGGCATACCTGAAAACGAAATACAAACCATTGATGATGACAGGCTAAAAGAAATAGCTAAAAAACTGGGTAAATCTATAACAGTTGAATATGTAGAAGGTGACAAACAAGATAAAACCTGTGAAGTCTACCCTGACGGACGGGTTATTGAGCATACGGCTTCCGAGAAAGTAAACAAGACAGATGTTCATTTAGATGGTGAAATCGGGCAGTATATGACTGCGCTTGAAGTTAAGCAGCTTATGGAAGCATTAAAGAATAATAAAACTTTTTTATTTATATTTATTGAAAAACTCAATACTAGCCCGCAAAGAGCTAAACAGATATTATTAGAATTAGAAAATCAATAAGCACGGGGATTTTAACAGTAAAAACTTCTTTTCTTTCTACCTTTTATAACGGATTTATATGAGAAATACGTGAAAGCTTTGATATAGAATCGCTCAATCCTGTTTTTCCTCGCCGGTTCTTGCTAATCCGGGATTTCTGGACTAACAGACTTGTTGGTTTTATAATTGTTTTATAATTATAAAAAGCTGAAGCGGAGAAATTAAAAAGCATGTCAATACAAAATATAAAAAAAGATGCGGGAAAAGATAAAAAATTAAATATAGACATAAACTGCGATTTAGGTCAGTCTTTCGGGGTTTATAAAAGTGAAATTGAACAGGAACTGCTTCCATATGTCAGCTCTGTAAATATAGCCTGCGGGCTGCATGCCGGGGATCCTCTTACTATAATGAACAGTATAAAAACTGCTAGCTGCAGGAACGTTTCAATAGGAGCGCACGTTGGTTACCCTGATTTACAGGGGTTTGGCTATCGCAGCATGAACCTGGGCGAAGAAGAAATGAAAGCTGTAATCGTCTATCAGATAGGGGCGTTGAATTCCCTGACAAAGGTTTATAATCACCGGGTTGAATACGTAAGACCGCATGGCGCTCTTTATAAGCAAATATCAGAGAGTTTTGAGGTTGCGCTCTATATTGCAAAAGCAATTGCCTGCTATGATCCCTGGCTGGTGCTGGTCGGTCCTCCGGGCGATAATCTCATAAAAGCTGGAGAAGCCGCAAATATCAGGGTTGCACAGGAAATACAGCTTGATAAAAAATATAATGTTAACGGCAACATTGATTTTGAAGCAGGTGATGTTGTGGATCTTAATTACTCCACTAATCTTCTGGAATCGCTTTTAAGGGATTCTGCCGTTTTAAATGACCAGGGGGGAAAGACCAGGATTGATTTTAACACCATTCATTTAAATATGAAAAGCCCGGTATCATCTGAAATTGCCCAAAAAACAAGGGAATTAATTCCTTCACCCGTACCGGTTACAGGAACTTTCGTAGCAAACAGCGGATGGCTGGAATAAATTTTATATGAAATCAAAAAAAGTAAATTTAGCAGTTTTAGTATCAGGAAGCGGAAGTAACCTTGTTGCTCTTATTGATGCAGTTAAGAGCGGTGTTATTGCAGATGGTCAGATTTCCCTTGTGGTATCCAACAAAGAAGATGTCTATGCGCTTCAAAGGGCTGAGAATGCCGGAGTTAAGGCTATCAGCATAAAAAGGTCAGGCTTTTCAAGCGATGAAGAGTTTGATAAGAAACTGGTTGAGAAACTCAGGGAATATAAAATAGAATTGGTGTTGCTTGCCGGTTATATGAGAATCCTTACCGCGCCTGTACTGGAGGCTTACAGGGACAGAATTCTCAACATCCATCCGAGTCTTCTTCCCGAGTTTGGGGGACTGGGCATGTATGGAATGAGAGTGCATGAGGCGGTTATTAAAGCAGGTGTTCCCGT
Source organism: Candidatus Gastranaerophilales bacterium (assembly GCA_028278305.1). Taxonomy (GTDB): domain Bacteria; phylum Cyanobacteriota; class Vampirovibrionia; order Gastranaerophilales; family UBA9971; genus JANQEB01. The sequence continues at coordinate 388 of JANQEP010000091.1, read as the reverse complement.
TAGCGGCTGTACTGTGCACATAGTAAACGAACACGTTGATGGAGGTCCTATATTAGCCCAGGCAGAGGTTTCTATTTTACCGGGCGATACCCCTGCTTCCCTGGCGGCGAAAATTTTGAGAGAAGAGCACAGGCTATATCCCTCTACCGTGCAAAAATTTATTACCGGATTTGATATATAATCCCAATGACGGGTTAGCTAAAAAACAATTATAGCTTGATAAAAATTCCTTAAAATTTATAGAAAAGAGGCGCGCGGCTCTGCGTAAGCGGGACCATAGCCTCATTCATGCAGCCGCGCGCCTTCCTCTGGGGTGGGCTGGGTGGGAATGAGTTACAAAAACGAAAACTAAAACGTTTCCGTTTTCGTAACTCCCGCTTCGCCAGGG
>JANQEP010000125.1 GCA_028278305.1 Candidatus Gastranaerophilales bacterium | reverse complement strand
CAGGATTTAAAAAAAATTTATAAATAGTAACTTGAGTTAATTAGTGATCTTAATAAATAAACGTTAATTGCAAATTATTATATCAAAATTAAATTTTGGAGTTGAGTGGAGGGGCTTCGCCCCTCCTTAGGTCTATTTCCCCCTCCTTGACACGGGGTCTCTGTAAAAATCATTAAGGGGTAAAGAATAAAAATTTACGCATTTTAAAATTTTTCAGGCAGCAAATTTTCAAGTTAAGTAACTCGAATGACGGGTTAGTTATTTTTAAACTTTTCATCAACTTTTTTCTTAATATCTTCACTCATTATTATTTCATCGGGCCAGTCACGCTCGAAACCTTCGCTTTTCCATTTTTTTGTGGCGTCAATTCCCATTTTTCCGCCAAACCCGGGCAGATTACAGGCATGATCCAGCATATCAAGCGGACCTTTTGTAATTATACAGTCTCTTGAAGGGTCAGTATGGTTAAAAACTTTCCAGCTGACTTCTGAGAGGTTATGGACATCAACATCGCAATCCGTAATTATAACAAATTTGGTAAACATAAGCTGTCCCAGCCCCCATACAGCATTTATAACCTTATTCGCATGCCCGGGAAAACTTTTATTTATGCTAATAATTGCGCAATTATGGAAAACTCCTTCGACAGGCAGATTCATATCCACGATTTCAGGCAGGATACGTCTTAAAACCGGCAGAAATATCTGCTCCGTAGCTTTTCCCATATAACAATCTTCCTGTGGGGGTCTGCCAACAATAGTTGCAGGATATACAGGATCTTTAGCATGCGTCATAGCTGTTATATGAAAAACCGGATACTCATCTGCAAGACTATAATAACCTGTATGATCCCCGAAAGGTCCTTCAATACGCTTTTCTTGAAGGTCTACATACCCTTCCAGGACTATTTCCGCATCAGCAGGGACTTCTATATCAACAGTTTTACATTTTACCAGGTTAACAGGCTTTTTACGCAGAAAACCCGCAAAAATCATCTCGTCGATTCCCGGCGGAACCGGCGCTGTCGCAGCGTAGGTTATTGAAGGATCACAACCCAGGGCAACCGCAACTTCAAATTTTTTACCCATTCTCTTTGCTTCCTCAAAATTTTTTGCGCCGTCATGATGTCTGTGCCAGTGCATTCCTGTTGTTAAGTTATCAAACTTCTGAAGCCTGTACATTCCCGTATTCCGGTTTTTTGCCCGGGGATTTTTAGTTATGACAAGAGGAAGCGTTATAAAAGGTCCGCCATCTTTTAACCAGCATTTTAATACGGGTAATTTATCCAGTACAGGTTTATTTAAATCAGTTATCACAATTTCCTGGCAGGGAGCTTCTTTTACTATTTTCGGAAAAAATGAACTTACTTCCATTAATTTTGGCAACATAGCGGCTTTTCCCGCTAAAGAGTCAGGAATCTCAGGATTTGACAGGTCTTCTATACGCTTTGCAATTTCTCTTACGTCACCCACGCCAAGAGCAAGCGCCATGCGCTTATAAGACCCGAAAGCATTGGTTAAAACCGGTATGTCATATCCTTGCACATTATTAAAAAGCAGCGCTTTATTGGGAAATCCTTTTTCCTTGCTCGCCCTGTCCGTAATTTCCGTAATTTCAAGCTCAGGACTTACGGGAATATTAATTTCCAGAAGTTCATTTTCTGTTTTCAACCTGTTTATGAATTCTTTTAAGTCTTTATAAGCCATGTTATTAATCTAAATTTCACGGGAATTTCCGCAAAATTTCTTTAAAATACTACAGGATTTAAAAATCTCTTTTTTTAAATTGAAACGGCTTGTTTTTTCGCATCATAGCCAAGTTTTGCAAGAGAAGCCTCAAGCGCGCCGAGTGCGGTAATTACATCTCTTTCCGAAACATAGCCGAGATGACCCATTCTGAATATCTTATCTTTAAGTTTTGCCTGTCCGTTAGCCACTACAATGTCATAATCCTTATTAAGGGTCTTTCTGATATCGGGAACAGAAATTCCCTCCGGGGGGTAAATTGCGGTAATAACACTGCTGGCTGTATTATCATCTTCGACAAACAGCTTAAGCCCCATAGACCTTATGCCGGCTCTCATCATTCGGGCAAGTTTTGCATGCCTGCAGTAAATTCCGTCAAGCCCTTCTTCTTTCATCATATTAAGAGACTCCCTGAGCGCAACAATCAGGGAAACATTAGGTGTGTAAGGAGTTGTATTTTCCGCGACCGATTTTTTGTAAGCTCCGAAATTAAAATAAAAACTCGGGTTTTTACAGTTTTCATAGACTTTCCAGGCTTTCGGGCTACAGGTTAAAAAAGCAAGTCCAGGAGGAATCATAAACCCTTTCTGGCTTCCGGAAACTATGACATCAATGCCCCATTCATCGGTTTTAACGGGAATAGCGCCGATGCTGGTAACCCCGTCCACTATTGAGAGAGCGCCGTGTTCCCTGATTATTTTTGCCAGTGTTTGAACATCATTTGTCACTCCTGTTGAAGTTTCGTTATGAATAAGAGTTACAAATTTAATTTCTTTATTAATATCCTGGTCAAGTCTTTCCCTTAAAATATCCGGGTCAACTGCCTGTCCCCAGTCAAAATTAATTTTTTCAACTTCCGCTCCCCGCATCCCGGCAATTTTTGCCCATCTTTCACTGAAATTACCTATAACAAGACTTAAAACCTTATCCCCGGGATTTACCAGGTTAAAAATCGCTGCTTCCATAGCGCCTGTCCCGCTGGAAGTGTAGATAAACACATCTTCTCCGGTCTGAAAAAGCCATTTTAAATCCTGGTATACTTCCTGAATTATTGCTGAAAACTCGGAGCTTCTATGTCCCAGCGGGTGCCTTGCCATTGCAAGCAATGCTCTTTCCGGTACCGGGGTTGGTCCCGGGATCATTAAAAATTGTTTATCCTTCATAATATTTTCACCTCTTTTAATCATAAATTACTGATTAACCCGAATTGCTAATCGGCAAATGCTGCTCAGTCATATCCCGGCTTTTGGCTAATTGGCGACTGGAGTTAATTATCTTTTACCTATTTTATTATAAAACACTCTGATAAGAATGTAACAAAAAATTCTTCGTAAAATTTTTAAAAAATTTACTTAAATGAAAAAAAGTAAACAACAAATTGCAGGGTGCGCATTGCACACCCTACTACTACAAGCTATTATTATTTTAGTCTATTCTATCTCCTATTTTTCTAGGAGTTTGATCACCTCCATATTTACGAATTGACCATGGAGTAATTTCACCTTGTTCAGCAACCCCAAAAATATTGCATTCAGGAAGTCTTAGAAATGAGTCTTGCATCAATAGAGGACCCTTTCGATATTCAGTTAAACCTTTTCCTTCATTTCCGCAAGGATTTTCTATCCAAATACCTGTAAGATAGGTATTACTTAACGAAGTTGGGTTTCTATAATGATAATGATATCGACCATCCCTGGACGCACCACCTTCAAGACATCCATCCTCACCATCTTGACATCCACATGAAAAATAGTTAGCTCTTTCTTTCCCTGCTACATAGTTCGAGGTCTTCAGCCTTAGGTACGCCTTTATAACCTTCTTCTCTCAGAACCTCAAAAAGTCTTCTAGGTATGTGATCTTGCCAATTTTGAAAAACCCTGCTTTGAACTACTTCAGCTCCACTTCCCATTTTTAAATCCTCCCGCTAAAATTTTCTACCTTTTCTACCAAGTAAACTTTTTTATATTAATATAAAAACAAATTGCATTGAAAAATTGCTATTTTTTTTGAAAAATTTTAAATATTTAGTGGTATAAAAAAGTAATTAGGAAATTAGTTAAATTTAAAAATAAAAAATGTCTATCATCCCCTTTCCCCCTTCCTTTGAAGGAAGGGAGAAACCGTTTTGGATAGGGCTCCGTGCGTAATGCGGACAGTGCCGACTGCTTCGCGCCCCTGCACCTAACCATTAAAGTGCTGCTATTATTGCTTTTCATCCTCATGTATTAAATCTTGTTTATTTTCCCGGATCACTATAA
>JANQEP010000079.1 GCA_028278305.1 Candidatus Gastranaerophilales bacterium | reverse complement strand
ATTTTTGAAACTACATAATCCACTTGTTCATCTGTTAATTCAGGGTATATGGGCAAACTCAAAATTTCCTTTGATAATTTTTCAGTAACAGGAAAATCTTCCAACTTGTATCCCTCCTGCAATCCTGCTTTCATTAAATGAATTGGTACTTCATAATGAATCTTACTATCAACGCCATTATCCAGCAGGTACTTTTGTAGTTCATTTTTATTTTTGCATTTTATCATAAAAGTAGTGTAAACTTGCTTTTCATGACCTTTTTCAAGTGGTACGCCAACAATTTCTTTCAGGTTTTCATTGTAGTATGATGCAATTTTTCTTTTACGCTCAATCCAGGAGTCAATATAATTCATTTTTACTGATAAAATAGCTGCCTGAACTGCGTCAAGCCTGCTATTTACACTCCAGAAATCACATTCACACCTGCCGGACAGCCCATGATTCCTTGCTTTTAGAAGATGATTATAAACATTTTCATCATTAGTTGTTATCATGCCGCCGTCACCGTAGCAATGAAGGTTTTTCAGGACATGAAAGCTAAAACAGCCAACATTTCCAAGGTTTCCTGTGTAATTATCTCTGTACTTTGCCCCGAAGGCCTGCGCGGCGTCCTCTATTACTTTCAAATTATATTTTTGTGCAATTTTATTTATTTTATCCATATCTGCCGGCTTACCTGTTAGATGAACAGGGATAATTGCCTTTGTTTTTGAGGTAATCGCTGTTTCTATCAGGTCAGGCTCTATATTAAAGTCCTCTCTCACATCAACAAAAACAGGTTTTGCACCTGTTAATGCAATACAGGAAGCTGAGGCCAGAAAGGAATTAGGGGCAGTTATAACCTCATCGCCATTGCCGATGCCATAAGCCTTTAATGCTAAAACAAGCGCATCTGTACCGCTGTTAACTCCGACCGCGCATTTTACCCCGCAGTAATCAGCAAATTTTTGTTCAAATTTTTCAACATAATCGCCGAGAATATATTTCCCGCCGGATAAAACCTCGTCAATCTTAGTCAGGATTTCTTTTTTTATATTTAAATACCGGGAGGGGAGATTTACATAGGGGACTTTCATTATTCGGCCTTTTTCCTCGCTATCATCCAGTTATTAAAGGGAATACCTCTATGCCAGCTATTGGCCTCACAGCTATTGCCGAATTCAAATTTTGTATATTTACCCATATCAACTATTTCACCGGTTTCAACAACTTCAAGATCAGCCTGCCTGGCCATTAGTTCATAACCATCTTTCCCGATACGCCAGTAGTCAGGATACATATGTCCGTCTATATACGCAAACGGTGTTAAAAATAAAATTATTCCACCGGGCCTTACAATATTCTTAAGGTTTATAACCATATCAGCCGGGTTAACACAATGCACTAGAATACTTATACATAAAACCGTATCAACTGAATTATCAGGCATAGGAGGGTTTTCTCTATCGCAAAAGTCCCCGATCACGTCAACCTTCGAACTTTTCCCCATTTTTTCAATAACTTCGTTATCTAAATTGCTTATTAAGATTTTCTCAACTGTTGGAAGGTTATGTATGTATTCATGCCAGTGTTTTGGAGTTGACATATCCAATACTGTGCCTTTAAAAAATTCTTTCTTGCTCCACAAAAACTGCTCTTCCAGTACGGCTTGAGGGATTAATTCTTTTTCAAAAGGCCCGACAAAATCAGAACCTTTAAAATATTTGTTTTTCAGTTTTTTGATTAGTCTTTTTTTCTGCCAATCTTTAAAAAATTTAGCCATTTATTATCCCTAATTCAACTCGTCCATAAATCTAAAGTAATAATCACCTTCATATCCTAATCTTTCAAATCTTTCCAGCCATTGTTCCGGCGAATCAATTGTAGGACTGGTAACTGCCCAGGTTTTGATGTTATTATATTCTTCTTTATCACGATAAGAACCCACACGAATAAAAATATTTTTCTTGTTTTTAGAAACTCTCATCATTTCTTTTATAGAATTTTTCACGCCTTCAGAATCTAGATTATGAATACAGTCTATGGTTAATACCAAATCAAACATGTTATCAGGATAGTCTAAAGAATCTGCGCTTAATGCCTTGCAATTATTTCTTATTTCCTCAGGAGTCTCAGATATTGCATATTCACTTATATCTGAGCCATAAACATTTTTAAAACCAAGCTTGTAAAATTCATATAGAAGAAAACCTTTAGCGCAACCTACTTCCAGGATTTTGGCGTCCTTTTCAAGCCCGTAATGTTTTACCATTTCTTCAGCAACAGGTTTCCACCGCCCGTCATAATAATAACCGCCGTAACCTGTTTCACCGTCAAAGTATTCTTTCCCATAAGTTTTTAATACTTTAATTTGTTCTTCAGAAAGAGTTTCTCTTTTTTCAACTCTTTTACCTCTTTTTGTTTTTGGTAGTCCTTCAAAAAAATTAATATGCATTTTTTCCTCACTTTAATTATTTAATTTTCTTATTATTTTAGCAGGATTTCCTGCAACTACAGTATTATTTTCTACATTTTTTGTAACTACTGCCCCTGCTCCTATTAAAGAATTCTCTCCCAGGCTTATTCTCGGCAAAATTACACTTCCAACTCCAAGAAAAGCCTTTGAATTTATATTTACAAAACCTCCTGTATGTACGCCGGGCCCTATAATTGCTGAATTGCCTACTCTGGAATGATGATCAATTGAAGAACTTGTAAAAATAACCAAATTATCTTCTAAAACGCAATAAGGATTTATAACAACCCCAGCGCATATGACAATTCCCTTCTGTATCGACACTGTTGATGAAATTACACTTTTAGGATGAATAAAATTAGGAAACTTTAAATTAAATTTTTCAGAACATCCCTTAAAATATTCATATCTAACATTCATATGATTTTCACTTATAGTAATGGCAGCGTGGGTTATTTGATTTTCGTCCACAAGTCTTTCTATATCTTGAAATCCGCCTATTACTTTAATACCTTCTTTTTCAGTAGTCCAAAAATCTTGATTGTCATCAATTATATAAAAATTATCATAATATTCATTTTTTTCTTTTATGATATCTAAAATTATATGAATGATATTTGAATAACCAATGAAAACAAGGTTTTTCACTTTTTTCTCCTTTTTTAAAGAAAATTGGGGTGAATATTAGGATCAGGATGTTTTAAATCCCATAAAATCAAGTTCAAAGGGTGACATCTGCATCTTACAGGGCATTTAGCAAAATTAATATTTTTAATTACTTTTTTTCTTTTTTCGCTATACCAGATATCCTTAAAACCTCTATCATAAATACTTCCAAATGAGTATCTTTCTTCGCTGTGTAAATTTCCACAGAGATAAAAATTTCCATCTGCTAACAATGCTGTAGAAAATGCATGACCATAACATTTTCCGTATTCCCTTTTAGGATCTTGCTCAATTACTTCCTTAAATTGTTCGAATTTTGCGTATACTTTAAATTTTTCGTCTTCAAGCTCTAATGCCCTGGTCATTAGTTTTTCAGCTTTGTCATAATCCTCCAGCATCGGGGGAATATATTTATTTTTTTCCTGTTTATACATAGGTTTAATTGCAAAATAATCTACGCCTGCTTCTTTCCATAATTTTGCAGCATCGTAAATTTGATGGTAGTTTTCCTCGTAACCAACAAACTGGACTCCAACTGTCGGGAATTTCTTTTTCAATGCGTTTCTTTTTTCTACTGCTTTTTGTACATTTTCCACAATCATTTCAAATTCATCTTTAACCTGGTGAACTTTATTATGCATTTCAGTATCAGCAGCATTACAGCTTATCCTGAACCAGGTGCAGCATTCAAGGACCGCATCCTGAATATCTTCCTGTAACCTGGCGCCATTAGTGTAGATTGCAAGGTCAAGGCCTATTTTTTTTATTCCCTGAATTATTTTTATAAAATCTTTATATATTAACGGTTCACCGGTGCCAACCAGTGAAATCGACTTTAAACCGCATTCATGCATTTCTTTTAAGATTTCCAGCAGCCTGTCAGCATCAATTGAAATATTTTTGCGAGGGTCTGAAGTTTCATAATCTCCATAACAAAACACACATTTATGGTTACAAAAAGACGTTAAGCCGACTGTAATGTGGACAGGATAGTTATCCTCTTTTTTATAAAAATCATATAATTGATCAATCTGGTAAAAAACTTTTTCAAAACCGAGTCTTTGAATTTTCATTTTATAAACCTTTTACTTGTAAAACCTTTTTCTTACACTTTCTGTTGCACCTTTTGACCACTCAAGAATCTCCTTTTCCGGTAGCTTAAAAAATTCCACAGCATTTTTCATTTTTTCCGGGGTAGAAAAATTAATTCTCTCCCAATCATATGCTCTTAAAACTTCAAGGTCAAAAGCAGTAAATTCATCTGTTTCTATCCAGCCTTTTGAGCACCCTGATCCAGAGAAAAATGAGAAACCGTCAATAAGCAAATTCTCTTTTACCGCATCGTTATATAACCTTGTTTTTGGGAGCGGCGTTGCAATAGAAAAATGACAATATACATCAAGCTTTTCTGCAAAAGCAAAAGAGTTTCTTATTTCCTGCCAGGTTTCTCCGGGACTGCCGATAACAAATAAAGCAGCACATCTGAACCCAAGTTTTTTAGCGTATTCCACTTTTTCTTTTACTCCCTCTATACTTAAGGGTTTGCCCATCACATATTTCAAAATTCTGTCATTAGCGGACTCTATGGCAAAAACAAGCATTGTAAACCCGGCTTCTTTCATTAAATCCATTAGTTCATTATCTAAACAGTAAACAGCTATATTAGGACATTTGAATTTTATATTGAATTGTCTTTTTATTATGCCCTTGCAGAGTTCTTTTGCTCTTTTAATATCAAAAATAAGATTATCATCATAAAATAAAATTTCTTTTACCTTATATTTCTGAATCATAAATTCTATTTCATCCAGAATGCTTTCAACAGACCTTTTCCTGAATCTCTTCCCCGCAATATGCTCTACAGCACAGAAGTTACAGCCGGCAGGGCATCCCCTGGAAGTATACATTTTTGCTACCGGAAGAGCGTCCCTGGTATCAGCATAGCTAAATTTTTCATTAACCCGGCAATAATCGTCAAAATCAACAAGGTTATAATCAGGGTACGGGAGGTTATCAAGGTCTTCAACATAAGTTTCTTGAGGTTTAATAATTACTTCATCACCTTTTCGATAGGCAATTCCGTCCAAATCTTCAGGCAAGGTTTTATTCTCAATATGCTTTAACAGTTGTTTAAGACGAATTTCGCCTTCTCCCAGAACAAGATAATCAAAATTCTTATCCTCTATTGCATGCTCAGGCAATAAAGTACCGTAAACCCCTCCTAAAATAACCGGGGTATTTGGCATTGATTCTTTTAATGATTTTGCAAGCTCATGAGCATGTTTTGAATACTCTACAGCAAGACAGGATAATGCAATATAATTGGGTGAAAATTCCAAAGCCTTTTGAACTGTTTGTTTTAGAGATAAATTTTTGGCGTTTGCATCAATAATTTTAACCTCATATTCATCTTTTATTATTGCAGCCAGAAGACATACGTTATATGGATATAATTCCCATTTAGCAGAGTCAAACCACCTACTGTTCGGCAAGATAAATACAAATTTTTTCAAATCCACTCAACTCCTATAAGTATTTATGTAGAAACTCTACAACTCTTTCAGCTTCTGCTGCTTGCAAATCAGGGTATATAGGCAGTGAAATCGCCTTTTTAAAAAGCTCATTCGAGTTTTGTTTTCCAGTGAAAGGTCCTGACGATAAGGGGTTTCTTATATATATATTATTCAAATTTGCCTTTTCAATAATATTTTCTGACTCACAATCTAGCTTTACAACAAACCTGTAAAAAACGGATTCTCTTTCTTCAAAGGTCTCAGGTAATTTGACTTTACCTGCTTTTTCAAAGTCCTCCAGTCCCTTATTATATATACCGGCAAGATATCTTCTTTTTTCAATAATTTTATTAAGTTTATCCAGCTGGACAAGAACTATCGAAGAAATTATATCGCTCAACCTGTAGTGAAAACTTGCTTTAAGCTCCTGAATCAGCTTAATGTTTTCTTTATATCTTGATAAAACACACCCGCCTTCACCGCCAACAATAAATTTACTGCCTTCAAAACTGAAAACAGAGTAATCTCCAAAGCTCCCTACTTGTTGGCCTTTATACAAAACTCCCAGGGTATGAGCACAATCTTCTATTACCGGCACATCAAGTTTTAAAAATTCATCGATATCAGCCGGGCAGCCCCACATATGCGGCAGAATAATTGCCCGGGTATTTTTTGTTATTAGCGATTCAGCATATTTATTATCTAAACTATAGTCATTAAGATTGATATCACAACAAACAGGTTTTCCTCCTGCTGTAACCACTGCGTCATACAGACACCTGCATGCGTAATCAGGAATTATAACCTCGTCATTTTCTTTTTTTACACCAAGAGCTTTTAACGCAAGATGAATACCTAATGTCCCTGTAGATACGGCAACTCCACCCTGGCAGCCTGTTTTATCGGCAATTTTGTTAACAACTTCAGTTCCTGCAGTTCCGTCATTTACAAGCCTGGTTTTTAGCAGGTTTATAACTGCATTTATTTCATCATCATCAATATATGGCTTTGTGTGCTGAATTATTTGCATTTTAGTACCTATAGGGAGGGTAATAAGTTATATCTTGCCTGTCAGGATTATGGTTTTTCCAGACGGAACACAGATAGTCATAGATTTCTTTATTATGTATTTTATAGCCTATATAATAAGGAATCTTCATCTGTGAAAACTTGCTTTTGAACGCTCTTATTGGTTCTGACCCGCCCCCCAGATGAAGCTTTTCTATATTACTGTTCTGGCACCATTGTATTAGTGAATATATCATAAAATCATTAGGTCTTTTATCAAGCGCAATTGTTTTATAACCGGTTAAATGATGATGTGCCCTGTTTTCATGGTGAAGAAGTATTGACGCTGCAATAATTTCATTTTTATCTTTAATAAAAAATAACCTGGCTTGACTGCATTCTTTTAATAATTTTTGAAAATATTCATTATTAAAATAAAAATATTTTTTAGCACAAAGCCTGTCCATTGATTCAGAATATATTTCAATAAAGATTTTTATGTTTTCATCAGTTGGTTCTGCTTCAAGAAATTTCAGGTTGGAATTAACAGCTCGCTTAATATTTTTTCTGACAGACCTGTGAAAAGACTTATAAATATCTTCAAAGTTATCTGTTAGACCAATATATATGTTATCTGCGCATTTGATTAAATTATAGCCAGAGTTTTCTATAAATTTCTCATTTTTTAAAAAAGGGTTAAATCTGGAAAACTCAAAAATTATATTATTATTTTGACAATACTCTCCCAAACAGGAATAAAAGTTATTGGCATCAGGAGAGTTTGTAATTATTCCAGAGTACTCATGCGGGGTTGATATATCCCAAAATTCTTCTTTTATATTCTTGAATATTGATAAATCGTTTATTCTTCTTTTTACATAGGGGACTAAGCATTTTACACCATTTTCTTCATAAATAAATATTTCTATAAGGGAATTTTCCGCATTTTGCACTGCTTTTAGGTAATAAGGGTCATAGTATACATCTTTCATTTTAAATTGTTCATATAATTTAATATATTCTTCAAAGCAACTATCAAGGTTCAATGTATTTATACTCATTGAATTGCCTCATAAAATTTGATTAATCTCGGTATGTTTTCTGTTATACAAAAATATTTTTTACATTCTCTGATATTTTCAGCAAGTTCCGGTAATTTTTCTTTTAAAGGGTCAAGTTTATTGGTTAATGATTCTTCTGTAATGTTAACAGAAACTCCCTGACGCTTAAAAAGCCAGTTAATAAATTTTCCGCTGGATATTATTATTGGGAGTTCAGCATCTATGTAATCAAAAAATTTATTACCCATGGCATAATCATGTTTTTCTATAGTGTGGCCTGCACCTTCAATCGGGTGGACTTTCCTGCTGGAAATTATAATTCCGTAACTATATTGCGTTATTTTATTAAGCAGTTCAATATAATCACGTTTTTTATGCAGATGAAAATAAGGGGTTTTCTTTTCCAGTTCAATATAATCACTGAATTTATCGTTAAAGCCTTTTTCACTTAAATTATACGAAGGATAAATATGGTAATGAATTTTTTGGGAAGCAAGCGCCTCCGCAAGCCATAAATGGTAAGACAAAGGAGAATCAGGTTGTTCTTTTTCTACTGCCATTCCCCCAATGTACACAATGTGCATTTCTTCAAGATTCGTCAGCTCAGATGCTTTATTTCCCTGCGTAGAATTATTCCAGCAATAGTCCAAAAATAATATTCTTTCGCCTTTATACTTATATCCAAATTTCCTTTTTTGATACTGGGTTTCCAGACTTCTACAACATAACCCGTCAGCATTTTCAAGGCAAAATTGCTCTTTAACTTCCTGTCCTCGCATCCAGTCATTGCTTTTAATCGTCTCGGACTTTATAAAGCCTTGCAACCCGTCATAATTATCAAAAACTATTTTGCCAATGTTGCTTTTTATTAAAAACTCAGGCGTGTCATACGTATAACAGGAAAAAATGTGATAAACCAGCGGCTTATATTTTATCGCTAATACTAATGCTTCTTGAGGAGTATTGTAATAATTAACCTCGTCAAAATAATTTATTAATTTTTTTACGCCCTCATTATTTGGTGTATTCTTGCATAAAAGGATGACCCTGTAATTTTTTTTTCTTAAAGCATAAGCAATTTTCACTACCCTGGGATGGAATACATCTGATATAAGCACTATCTCACTTTTATTCTGATTTTTTATTTTTCTTATTATTAAATTTTTTTTATGAGATAAATTTCTTAAAAATTTTTTCATATATCAGACAAAATCCTTGTTCTTTCGACTTTTTTAGCATAAAATTTAAAGGATTTCAAACATTGGAGGTTAAAGTGGAATTTATTGATTTTTATTTAGATGGAGTTATAAAAGTTGTAAACCAGCTGAATATAAATGAAATAGAAAAAGCTGTAAGGATTTTAAAAGAATTAAAAAACACAAAGGGAAGGCTTTTTATTCTTGGAGTTGGAGGAAGCGCTGCTAACGCGTCTCATGCAGTTAATGACTTCAGGAAAATTAACGGTATTGAGACTTATGCCCCGACTGACAATGTCTCGGAACTTTCTGCGAGAATAAATGATGAAGGCTGGGATGGTGTATTTAAATCATATTTAGAAACAAGCAACCTTAATGAAAAGGATTGCGTATTAGTTTTTTCTGTTGGTGGCGGTGATAAGGAAAATAATATAAGTGTCAATATTATAAAAGCACTGGAGTTTGCCAAAAGCCGAAATACAAAATCAGTCGGTATAGTGGGGTATAAGGGGGGCTATACAGCAGAAGTCGCTGATGCCTGCATTAAGATTCCTTATATTTCTGATGATACAATTACCCCGTTAACCGAGTCTTTTCAGGCTGTAGTATGGCATTTACTGGTTTCCCACCCTGAATTAAAAGCCTGTAAAACAAAATGGGAAGAGGTCGTTACAAGATGAACCGGGCAATTTTCTTTGATAGGGACGGCGTATTAAATCCTCTTGTTTTAAATACTGAAACCAATAATTTTGAAGCTCCACATGTCCCTGAGGACTTTACCCTTTTTTCTTACACGATAAAATGCCTGCAAAAATTGCAAGAAATGGGCTTTGACTTTTTTTTAATATCAAACCAGCCGGATTCTGTTCTTGGAAAAGCAACAATGGAAAATATTACGAAAATTAAAGATAAATTTGAAGCTTTAATGCAAAAGGCTAATGTAAAATTTACTGACTATTTTTATTGTTACCACCATCCTGCCAAAGACCCTTGTGAATGCCGCAAACCCAATAATTTCTTTATAAAGCAGGCAGAAAAAAAATATAATATAAACCTTCAAGACTCATGGCTTATAGGTGACCAGGATACAGATATTTTATGCGGTAAAAAATCCGGTCTTAAAACAATATTGATAAATTATCCTGAGTCTGGTAATAAAAGAAAGAATCCTTTAAATGCCGACTTTAATACAGAGAACCTGGAAGAAGCCGTTAACTTAATAGGGAAGCTGGAAAACAAATGAAGAATTTAAATGAGTTTAAAACTAAAATATTTGCGGATGGCGCTGACTATGAACAGATTATAAAACTTTATAACGAAGGTTTTATAAAAGGCTTTACGACCAATCCGACCTTGATGAAAAAAGCCGGAGTAGCATGTTATGAAACTTTTGCAAAAAAAATTGCCAATAAAATAAAAGACCTGCCATTTTCATTTGAGGTTACATCTGATGAACCGAAAAAAATGGAACAGGAAGCATTATGGTTATCAAATCTTGGGGAGAATATTTACGTTAAAATCCCTATAATCAGCACAAAAGGTGAATCATATGCAGAAGTAATCAGGAATCTTTCTGCCAGGGGAGTGAAAATTAACGTAACAGCAGTTTTAACGCTACAACAGGTCCAGGAAGCATTTGATGCTATTTCTGAGCACACGCCGGCAATAATATCGTTATTTGTGGGTAGGATAGCTGATACAGGCAGGAATTACGTTTCTGACGTTAAAGAATCCCTGGAAATTATCAAATCAAAACAAAATATTGAATTACTCTGGGCCAGTGTTAGAGAAGTTCATAATATAGTTGAGGCAGAAAAAGCTGGCTGTCATATAATTACGGTTACTGATAACCTGCTGGCAAAAACAAACCTGATTGGTTATGATTTAGAACAATTATCAATAGATACAGTTAAAATGTTTTATTCAGATATAGAAAAAACAGGCTATCTGATTAATACCGAAGAAAAAAGAGTTGTAAATGTCTAAATATAGTCTTGATGGGCATAAATTATTTTATCACTTTGAAGAAACTTATAAAATCCTGATTAAACAACCGGTTAATCCGATTTATGTTGAAATATCACCTGTTGGTAACTGCAATCACAGGTGTTGGTTTTGCGGCTATGATTATATGGAGTACAAATCCCTGAAATTAGAGACAGAAAAGACAATACAGGCTATCAAAGAATTCGGGGCCAACGGGACAAAAGCAATGCTTTTTGCAGGTTCAGGAGAACCCCTGTTACATAAAGATTTTGAAAAATTTACAGTAGCAGCTTACGAGTCCAATATTGACAGTGGTGTTTTTACTAACGGTGTTTTGCTTAATCCTAAAATGAGCGAAAAGATTCTGGATAAGCTTACATTTATAAGATTTTCTTTTAATGGCGGGAATAGGGATACATATAAAAATATTCATTGCGCAGACGACTTTGATAAGGTTGTCAAAAATATTCAATATGCGGTGGATTTTAAAAATAAACATAATCTGGGTGTAGATTTTGGCCTTCAGTTAGTTGCAATACCGGAAAACATGAAAAGTATTCCTGAGCTGGCAAAGTTATGCGTTGATCTTGGGTTAAACTATTTTGTTGTTAAGCCTTTTTACAAACACCCTGACCATCTTGGATACAATTTGCCTGATAATTATAACTTTGAAGAGTATTCTGAATATTTAAAACAGGCTGAGAGTTATGCTACCAAAGAAACTTCCATTGTTGTAAGGTGGGATACATTTATTAAGCAGACAGAAGAAAAGCGTGTATATGCTCATTGTTATGGTTTGCCTTTATTTGCAGTTTTAACTGCCAGTGGTGATGTATATAGCTGCATTTCACATATGGAAGAAGATACTTTTTACTTTGGGAACATTTATGATAATACGGTCACGGATATTTTAAACGGGGAATTAAGAAAAAAAGTACTTGAATTTGCAAGGCAGGAACTAAACTGTAAGGAAAAATGCATACATACCTGTCGTTTAGACGCTATTAACAGGAGTTTATGGGAGCTAAAACATCCGACTGTTAAGCACGTTAACTTTATATAATTTTTTTATTTAACAGCCTCAAAATAAAGCGAATTTGGTCTTGTTTCCAGGTTTTTTAGCTCTACACACCTGCTAATATTGAATTCCAGTTCATGAATATTTTGTTTTGCAAAGCCAGCCTCTATTAACACTCTCTGCACATCTTCCCTATTATACATATATTTATGCCCCATGCCTAAAAAAGAATAATTAAGCCTCTGGCAACGGTTTAAATTTTTCTTCCAGGCCTCATCGTTTTTTATATAAAGGTCAATTTCAATATCAAGGTCAGGGCAGTTTAATCTCATACATCCCCCCGGTTTTAAGACCCGGTAAGCATCTTTTAATAAATTAAGTCCCTCCTCCCCACTTAGATGTTCTAATAAATGTTCATGAAATACAAAATCGACTGAATTATCATCAAATGGGAGTTTGTTTGCCAGATTATAGTTCAGGGTTAAAAAATTATCAGTATCATTTACGTACTGGTCAATATTAACCCAACCCTCTAAAAGTCTGCTTCCGCAACCGAGGTGAAGTTTTAGCGGAGTGAACTTTTTATATGCCTGAATTTTATTTAAAAAATTTTTCTGCTCCTGTTTCCGCAGCTTTTTTTCTTTATGCCTTCTCTTTATTCTTTTTATTAATTTAATCATTTTTAATACCCGTATTTGTTTAACTCGATGCCAATAAGCTGTGATAATTCCTTGTTTGATTCCTGATGTGTATCCATAATTATTTTTTTCTGCTGTTCGCTAAATCTTTCATTAGAAATATCAAATTCTTTAACGTATTTTGCCAGTAATTTTTTAAGTCCCCTGTCATTTTTTTTAATAAAAACATTTGCTGACTCTGGCAGTTCATCAATTAAATTACTATATCCAATTAGTAAAGGACAATATTTTATTATTGTAGTATCAGGTTTTTTATTAATATAATCTGTCTTTTCCGGGTAATATGGCTCAAACTCGGTAAAATCATAAAATCTGCTCAAAAATTTGTTTAAATCTTCTTTTAATAATTCATACGGCAAGACAAGGACATTTTCTTTCCCGAAAATTTCAATATAATTTCTTGCCGTATTATACCAGTTTAGGTCTTTTATATTCAGGTATTTCCCCTCTTTAAAGCAGCCGTTTTTATATCCAAAATAATCATTTATTCCCATTATTTCTTTAGGCCCGCCGTAATCGTTGATGGAATAAAGGTTATTTCTTGTCATATGCTGGCTATACTGGGATTCTGCCCAATCAGCCTGTTTCCTTATGACAAATATAATTTTGGGATTATTAAATAGTTCTTTTATTAATAAGGCGTTTTGATAAGTATTGGAATAATTTTGAAGATACCCGCCACTAAGACCCTCATGACTGAATAAAAATTTGTTTTCATTCAAATTATCGATAAAATCATTAATTTCATTCTTTAAGACTGTGATTTTTTCTTTGGAGAGTGTTTTCTTCCGGTTTATATCATAAAAGAAATTAAAGGGCCTTTTTTGTATTTCCGCAGTTGAAATCCCGGCAAAATAAACTTCAGGTATATATGGGAAAACCCTTGTTTGCAGGAAGGATGTGGCAGTTTTATGAAGACCAATATGTATAAAAGTATTTTTTATAATTTTTTCCTCTTAGTAATATCCATATTGCTTCAGGTCTATTCCCGCCAGATCGGATATCTTTTTATTTGAATCTTTGTGGTAGCTCATTATGTTATTTTTCTCTTCCAGAGTGAGTTTTTCTCCTGATATATCAAAGTCTCTTGTGTATTTAGACAAGATATTTTTTAACCCCCTGTCATTTTTTTGAATAAATTTCTTTAAAAAACCGTCCGGAATATCTTTAATTAAATCATTATATCGTGATAAACACGGACTATACTTAACAGAAGTTAAAGAAGCGGATGGATTTATTAATTCAATATTTTCAGGATGATAAGGCGTAAATCCCGTAAATTCATAGAACCTTGACATAAATTCACTTAAATCTTCTTTTAATAATTCATAAGGAAGAATAAGCACATTTTCTTTCCCGAAAATTTCAGCATAATCCTTTGCCATTTTATGCCAGTTTAAATTTCTTAAATCAAAACGTCTGCAATATTCTTTAATTCCACAAATACAGCTTTGATCAGCAGGGTTATTATCCAAAAAAAATTTTACATGTTCAGTCATATGCCAGTTATACAGGGATTCTGCCCAATCAGCCTGTTTCCTTATGACAAATATAATTTTGGGTTCTCTAAAGATTTCTTTTATGGCCCTGGCATTTAGAAGATAATTAGGCAATCCGACAAGCAGCTCACTACTAAATAAAATATTTTTTTCTTCCAGAGTATTTGCATAATCTAATATTTCATTTTTTATTTGCAGGATATTTTGTTTATTTAATTCCTCCAGCAAAATAAAGGGGGTATTTTGTGTTTTTAAATCAGCGTGTCCAAAGTAATAAATACCTGTTATGAAAGGGAAAATCTTACTTTGTAAAAAAGAGGTGGCTGTTCTGGGCAATCCAATATGCAAAAAAACTTGTTTCAATTGTAAGCTTTTTTTATCCATTTTCCAGAACCTTTCGATATGTTTTTTTTGTTAATTCAGCAGTATGTTGCCAGCTGAATAACTTAAGCCTTTCATATCCCTTTGCAATAAGTTTTTGTCTATGATTCACATTATTTAGAACTTTTAGTACAGCATCTTTAATTGAATTTTCATAATAAGGATCAAAATATTCGGCGCCATCCCCGGCGACTTCCGGGAAAGAGCTGGTATCGCTGCACACCAGAGGGCACCCGCACTGAAAAGATTCTAAAATCGGGAACCCAAAACCTTCATAAACTGATGGAAAAACAAAGCAAAGAGCCTGTTTGTAATAAGCTATAAGCTGACTATGACTCTGTACAGGCTTTTTTATAATTTTATGCTTTAAATCTAATTTTTTAATAAAATCCAGTTCGCTTTTGTTAAAGTCATTCCCTCCAACAGTTAAAAGATATAAATCTTTATCCTGAAGCAATATTTCTGAAATTGAGGCTAAAAAGTTATAAAAATTTTTATATTTGGCTCTCTGGCCAATAAACAAAATATATTTTTCCGGCAATCCTTCCGGTCTTTCATGATTATCAATATTATTAAAAGGACAACCATGATAAATAAGGTCAATTTTGTCTTCTTTAACATTACAAAATCTTAAAATATCCTTTTTGGTGTTTTCTGAAATTGATATTATTCCGGCAGCATTTTCTATTAATTTTTTTTTGATTTTTATTGACTGGTTTGCCCGTTTATCAAACACAAAAAATTCAGGAACAGCTTCATTGGTCATATCATGAACAGTAAGGACATATGGTTTTTCTTTAAGGTGTTTAAGGAAATAATTGTTAAAATACGTTGGATGAAAAATATCAAATTTTTTTTGATTTAATGCTTTTATTGTTTTTTGCCTGTTTAAAAAATACAAAAATTTAGTTAACTGCTTTTTTAAAAAAAAGTCTTCTTCTTTTATTTTTAAAGATTTAATTTTTCTAAATTCTTTTAAGTAATAGTTATCAGAATAAATCAGAGGCAAAATCGGCTCTATATTTCCATCCTGATAAAACGAATCAAGCAGTTTTGTTACGTATAAAGAAATCCCGCCAAATATCTGGAGTTCAAATATCTCTGTATCAAATAATATTTTCATATATACTAATATAATATGAAAAAAGCTTTAGTAACTATAGCTGTCGGCAAGAGATTTGAAAAAATGGTGAGGAATTACTGCCTCACTAACTGGAAACTGTACGCTAAAAAACATGGTTATGAGCTGATAATAATTGACAAACCGCTTGATGAAAAAGACTCACGCTGTGTTGCCTGGCAAAAATGCCTTGTGTTAAGCCAGGAATGGTCCAGGAACTATGACAGGATTGTGTGGCTTGATACGGATATAATTATCAATCCAAATTCACCTGATGTAATTGAAGGAGTGCCGGAGGATAAAATCGGGGCTGTTGATGAATTCAGCTTCCCGACTAAACAGGAGTATGAAATTGCCCTTTCCAGAATGTATAAACACTGGGGAAGCCTGGACTATAACCCTATAATTAATTATGGAGGCCCTGCATATTATAAGAGCTACGGGATTGAATGTGATTTTGAGAAGGTTGTGCAGACCGGTGTAATGGTATTTAACCCGAAATTACACAGGGAAGTACTTGAATATATATATTATAACTACGAAGACAAAGGCTTAAATTACGAAATGCGGCCAATGTCCTATGAAATACTTAAAAATAATATGCAACACTGGATTGACAAAAGGTTTAATATGCATATACAGTTTTTAAAAGCCCTTTATTACCCGTATTTGCTTGAGCTGGAGATTAAAAAACCTTCATGGCTTTGTAAAAAAGAGATTTTAAAACTGAACATCGAGGCTATGTTTGCGAATTCTTACTTCCTGCATTTTACCGGGGCAACAAATGAAATGAAGCTGCTGGATTGGGAAAAGTCAGGGAGGATAATATGATATACGACTGTTTTATGTTTTTTAATGAGCTGGATGTGTTAGAGGTGCGTCTTAATGAGCTTTATGGGGTTGTAGATAAGTTTATACTTGTAGAAGCCACAAAAACATTCACAAATCAGGACAAACCACTCTGGTTCGAGAAAAATAAAGAACAATTTGCAAAATTTTCAGACAAAATCGAGCATATAATCATTGATGAATACCCTGAATTTGATGCTGCATGGACTTTTGAGAATTATCAGAGAGATGTAATAATAAAAATCCTTAAAGGGTGCTGTCAGCCGGAAGACGTGATAATTATTTCTGATTTGGATGAAATACCGAGAGCTAATTTAATTGAAAAGTATAAAAACACAGATGGCATAAAGGTTTTTGAGCAGAAACTCTACACTTTTTATTTTAATTATTTAAATGCAACGGAATCTGACTGGAAGCGCGGCACCAGATTATTAAAGTTTAAAGATATTGGAGATAAATCCCTGACTGATATAAGAATTGCTGAAGGCGAGCATATAAAAAATGCTGGCTGGCATTTTACTTATCTTGGCGGGCTGGATATGGTCAAATATAAAATTCACTCATTTGCACACCAGGAGTATAATAACGACTATTATATGAATGATAAACGCCTGCAAAAACTTATTCAGGATGGCATAGATATCTTTGAGCGGGGCTATAAGTATAAAATCGTGAATTTAGACAGTTCATTTCCGGAATATGTTTTAAAAAACAGAGATAAATTTCAACATTTAATCCTGAAAAAATCCCCTGTAATACACCGTATAAAAAACTCATTAATTCAGTCAAAACAGCAGGATAAACGCTATATTGATACCCATAAACCTATAAACGCCAATCCTATAAGGGATTTTATTTCACCAACGTCAGAAAAAATCCTTGAAATAACGACAGAAAATATAGATAATTTTCCGGACAATTACTATGACTGCGCTATACTGGACAAAACGATAGGAACATTCCACGACCCGCAGAAAATCCTGACTAAATTAAGGAAAAAACTTAACCGTAACGGATATGTAATTATGACTGTCCCAAATTTTAGGTACATTAAAAATTTAAACCAGATTCTATTTAAAAAAATTTTAAAACCGAAAAAAGAACAAATACGTTTTTTTACCAGAAAAGTCCTATTCGACCTAATAAGCGAGAGCGGTTACTATTTGGTTACGTTTAAAGGTTTAAAGCCTGTGAATACTTTAGATTACAAAATAAAAAATTTTTTAATGGCAGGTAACCTTTATGACTGTAAGCATGAAGAGTTTTTGTGCGTGGTTAAGGGGTAATAGATTTTATTGATACCTGATTTTGCGAGAAATTTTCTAAATTTTACTTTATTAATCTTTCTGGGAAAAATTTGGGTTAAAAATTCAGTTGTTTTTAGTTCTTTTGCGGAAAAATATTTCCTCTGAATATCCTGTCTTTCAGTTTTATGTATATTTCCGTGCACTGAGTCAGAACTTAAACCTTCGCCTAAACTGAATATTGAAACCGGCCTGTTAAAATATGCATAGTTGCCGCCATTCAAGAAATAGTTAACATACCATTCATAATCACTGGCTATGCGGTTATTTTCATTAAATAGACCATACTTTTTAAACACTTCCTTTCTGAAAAACGTTGCAGGATGGAATATCGTACTATTTATAAGGCGTATTTTATCAATAATATCGTGTTTTTCATAATACATTTCGCCGGTATAGCGGTTTAAAAGAAGGATATTTCCTAATAAAAGCCCTGCATTGTTTGTTTCTGCTTCTTTTGCAAAAATCTCCACTACTTTTTCGTTTATAAACACATCATCAGCGTTTAGAAAAAACAATAAATCCCCTGTTGACGCATTAATACCTTTGTTCATGGCGTTATAAACACCATTATCAGGCTCGCTTACTAATTTTGCAACTGAACCGGCATATTTATTGACTATTTCTAATGTTTTATCCTTTGAAGCGCCATCAATAACAATGTATTCAATATCGGGATAAGTTTGTTTAACAACGCTCCTTATTGTTTCTTCTATCGTTTTTTCGGCGTTATAACAGGCTGTGATAATCGAAACTTTCATTTTATAATTATACAATGGATAAAAAAGAAACCTGCATAGTATTTGGTATAACAGCAAACCTGACATTTGCGCTTGCAAATGTCCTGATTGGGTTGAAAAAACATTCTCCGGATTTGGCTGATGAAATTATTGTTTATCACGATAATATTTCTGAAAATGACCGGGATTTGATGAGAGCTATTTTGCCAACAAGGTTTATTAAGTATGAATTCCCGATAAAAGACACGTCAAACTTTGACCCAATGTTTTTTAGCCAGTTTTCAAACCTGGCTTATTCACGGTTTGAGTGTTTTAACCTTTTAAATGAGTTTAAAAACGTTATCTGGCTTGATGTTGATATACTTATCCAAAAGGATATTTCCGGCTTGCTTGAATACGAGCATGACGGAATGGGAATACTGCCCGGCGACAGGATAAAACACAATTTTAAAGAGCCAATGGATTGTTATGATATGGAAAAAATGGGCTACTGGACAGGAACCATTTTATTCACTGACAGGATAAAAAACTACGATAAAATAACTGACTGGTGCTATGAAAAACTGCTGGAATATTCGGACAAACTATATCTGCCTGACCAGGCAATAATGAATATTGCGCTTTTGAATTTCGGCATTAACCCGGCTGGGTTTGATAAAGATGTTTTCTGCGCACATCCTGTGTCAAAGGCAGCCAGGGATGCCGTAATAGTACATTCCTA
This sequence comes from Candidatus Gastranaerophilales bacterium, assembly GCA_028278305.1. GTDB lineage: Bacteria > Cyanobacteriota > Vampirovibrionia > Gastranaerophilales > UBA9971 > JANQEB01. The sequence continues at coordinate 14,672 of JANQEP010000079.1, read as the reverse complement.
CAGGCCAAAAAAGTTCTGGGACTGCTGGAAATTTGAGGAGTGGGACGAAAATGATATTGCCTGGCGCAAAATGGGCGGCACTCCATATAAAGGCAAAAGATGCCCGGTATATGTGAGATATCTGGAAAAGTGGCTGCCGGGTTCGCCGGACCCGGTGAAAAAACCAAAAGCTTTTTTTAAATTTTTAAAAATTAGTTATATAGACAAACCGTGGGAAAATTATAATAACTGAAGGAAATGTAGATGAAAAAAGGAATTACTTATTGAAATCGGTATAATCCTGAAACCTTTACCAAATTAAAAGAAAAATTCAAACTCATTCATGTATAAACCTGTAAACCTGCATATTACCCGTTTCGAATAATTTCTGAGGTAAATATTTAATATTTTCAGAAATTAATTTTTTAACCCCTTCTGAAGCACCGGTGTCATGAAAAGCAACAATAGCAGCATCTTTAAGCATGGGACTATATAGATTCCAATCAAGTTTTGCGCCTTCATAAGAATGGTCACCGTCAATAAATAAAAAATCAAATTTCTTATTTATATTTTTCATCTGGTCAACAACTTCAGAACTCCAGCCTCTAACTTCTACTATGTTATCTCTATATTTTTTTACATTTTTTCTAAAAGATTCGTAGGTGTCGTGCTCGGCAGTATCCATATGGTGATTACCCCAGGTGTCGACGCAATACAAAATACCATTTTTATTTTTTAAACCATTTGCAATAAAACAACTGCTGGTCCCTAAAAAACTTCCGATTTCAACAGCTATAGAATTGTATGGTAAAAGATTTTTTGCAATTTTATGTAATATAATTTTTTCTTCATCTGTTAAGTGTGTCTGTATTGCTTTATCTTTGTTTAAGCCGTTAAACAAAAAATATAAATGTTTCTTTAGTGTTTTTCTCATATAATTTTAAGCCTTTATTTCTTTATAAAAAGTACATTTCCAACATCTTTCCAGGGGATATCTTCTCGCAAAACAGTGAAACCTTTTGAAATAAGCCATTTTTTAAAATCTTTGTATAAAAGAGTATTTTTGTATAGCTCAATTAAACTTACTTCTGTATATAGAACTTTAAGTGAATTTAAAACTTTAGGGGCTGCATTTAAAACCTCAAATTCTGCTCCCTGAAGGTCTAGCCACATAAAATCGATGTTTTTAACGTTATTATTTTCTGCCCATTCATCAAGATTAATTGTTTTAATTTGAATTTTTTCTTTAAAATCTACACTTTCATGGACTTTAAGATGTCCGGTAGGCTCCAGAATTGAACTAGAGTATGCCAGGTCTTCCTCTGAGTTAAGGCTATTACTGACATGCATGGTTATTTCACCGGTTTTTTCAGCAAGAGCAAGATTTGAGGTTATTATATTCTTATAATTTTTTGTATTTTCTACCAGTTTTTCGTAATTTTTTGGTACTGGCTCGAAGGCATATATTGTAGATTCAGGTAAAATTTCGCTCCATTCAATCGTATCTCCGCCGTCACATGCGCCCGCTTCAAGTATAATAGATTTTTCAGGCAAATAATTCAAAATCAGTTCTTTTGTAATCCGGTTTTTGTCGTGAAGTTTACTTTTAATTTCGTTAATATATCTTATGGGTGTTCTAAAATTCTTTTCTAAAAATTTTTTCATTTATCTTAATTTCCTTTATTTTACCAGTATAAAAGATTACCTTCATACTGTATCATTTTATCCGGGCTTTTGGGTTTTGTTTCTTCAGGCAGATATACCCAATGTTCATTATATAGACCTTCCGAGTATTTTGGTCTTAAATCCCACCTTATTCCTTTAATTCCGAACAGTATTTGAGCAACACCTCCAATATGTATAGCTTTTTTCCTTTTGCTTTTAATGAATGAAGCTAAAGGCAGACCAAATGCCCCTGCGCTGACAAGTGCTATATCAAAATCAATATTTTCAATTTCTCTACACATAAAATTAAAGGCTTCAATCCAGTTTGGAAAATCATCATTTCCGCATAAACCCTGCACAGCTTTATAGAAAACCAGGTCAAATTCAGGAAGGATTTTAGGGTTTTTAAATAATAAATCTCTTTTTTGGTACTGACTCTTAATTGTTTCCTCAAAAGGAGATATTACAAGAACTTTCTTTTCTTCAAGTGCTTCGGTCCAGGGATTTTCAAACCAAAATGGTTCCAGACTGTCAAGGTGAATTAAATCAGCATCGGGGCAATAATCATTACAGACAGTATTTTCTCCTGCATTGAACCAAACTGCCATTACATCAGTATCTTTTACCAAATCAAGAAAGAGTTCGCAAAAATTATCAAGTAAATTATCCTCCATTGGGAATATGCCGGATAAGTATAAAGCCTCTTCTTTTAGTCCTATTGGGTAAGGCTTCGGATTCTTTTTGTTTTTTCTGTTATTAAGGTAGAAAAATGTGCATTTAGCCTCAGTGCCTCCGACTCTGGCAACCAACATGGGCTTATTATCAAGAAGTTTCTGTTTTATTAATGAGTTGCTATCCTCCGGGTTATGGATTACCTTATTAAAATCCTTTGGTCCAATTTGGATTTTCTTTTGATACCTGTAATTCAAATAACTGTTTAACGGTTTTCTAATAAAAGACGGGATTAGATAATATAAAATTCTTGAAATTTTTTTTATTAAAGTAAATAACATTTTTCTTCCTTAATGAATTAAATTATACTTGCAATAAATTTTTTAAAAAATTTATTTCTTAATAAAAACCTGCATTGTTTATGCAAAAAATCTCTCACTTTAATCTGTCTTTTAGAAAAATAAGTTGAAATAATTTGTTTTCTCTCAGCTTTTATTTTACCGGAAAAAACTTCTGATGTGCTAAAACCGCCTAAAGTGAATTTTGCTGCAACTTCAGGCAAATAAGAATGTTTTATTCTGTTTTTTATTAAGCACTTAAGATTAAAATCATAATCCGCGGCTATTTTATAATTTTCATCGTATAAGCCATAATTTTCGAAAAGTTCTCTTTTATAAAAAATTACCTGATGACACAGGCACTGGCTCATCCAGAAAAATTTATCGGCATTATCTGATTTTTGCAGGGTTTCCTGTTTGTTTTCCTCATTAATAGCTATTAAATCCCCCCATAATATTTGAATATCTTTTTTCATAAAGATATTAACAACTTTTTCTATGATTTTTTCGTTGTAAAGAATATCATTGGCATTTAAAAAATATAAAATATCACCTGTAGCTCTTTTAATTCCTTTGTTCATAGCGTTGTAAACGCCGGTGTCTCGCTCTGATATTATAAAAGCAATGTTTTCCCTGTATTTATCTAATATGTTTAAAGTGCCATCAGTTGAATTTCCGTCTATAATTATATGTTCTATTTCGGGATAGCCCTGAGAAATGACAGACTGGATTGTTTTTTCTATTGTAGCCGCAGCGTTTTTACATACTGTAATAATAGAAACCTTCATCTAAACTATATTCCCATAAATTTTACAGCTTTGTCGAGCTTTTCAATTTCCGTATATACATCCTCTACAAGTAGCCAGTCTTCATCAAAGAGTTTATTTTTTACAGAATTTCCTAAAATATAAGTATAATTGTGGTTTAAAGCCCTTGAGATTATCTGAAGGCTGTTGCAAAGATATTTGTAGGGGAATATTTCAATTATTTTGACCTTATTATCGCAAAATATTTGATTTACAAGTCCGGCGCCGTGCGGCGCTATAATGGCTTCGGCATTATAAAATAACTGTGCCTGCTCAATAAAGGACATCTCTTCAAGGTAATATGTTTTAAATCCTAATGGCCTCAAGTAGTCCTGAACTTCCGGTTCGTTTGTTATTCTTCGATGGTCAGTACTTTTTCTGGATATATATATTCTTTCGGGATTAGATTTTGTTAAATGAGGGAGTACAAGGTTTTTGTAAAAATCCGCAATCCAGGCAGGGAAATATCTTGTATTGTAATAATAACCGTAATTTGTCTGAATATACTCAAAATTATTAAGCATATCAGGAATTATTAACTCTTCTGCCTGAATTAATCTATTTGGCTGATAGTTTATTACCTGGTTTTCTTTTATTCCGATGAGCTCTAAAAGATATTTCTGGAAAGGTTTTTCATTGCTGATTATGTATTTGTCCACTTCCAGGCCTGATTTTTGTATAAGGTTTATTCTGGGAAAAATTTCCAGCATCCAGTGGAAATAATTCAGGTTATTAGGTTCAACAGAGCAGATAGCAACTTTTCCGCTTAATTTTTCAGCATTGTTAAATTTATATTTCATTTTATTTCTTAACGGATGCTTTATATCGGTTGTATAGTCTGTAAAAGCAACATTATCAGGGCTTAGTGCCATTCCGTTTTGGGTAAAGCCTTTCCCGTTTTTTATACTTCTAGCATAGAACGAAGGAATTTTTTCACTTTTTGTTTTGAAAGATTCACATACCTGATTGTTATAGGTTTTAACTGACGGATAATCAACTTCTGATTCTTCATAAATTAAATATTCATATCCTTTATCAGGATTATTTTTTATCCAGTCAGATATATTGATACTGCCGGCTTTCATTAAATAATCCAGAATAGCCATATATTATTTCTCCAGCCTTTTGGGATAACCAATTAAAATCAGGTCTGTGCATAAAAAATCGGGTTCAATTTTTCTGATTATAAATTTATAATCAACTATTTTTTCAATTAAAGGCTTAATTTCAAAAAAATCAATGGGAGTATGATATATAGAAATTAGAAGTACCGGCTCATGTTTTTTTATTGTTTCCAGCGCTCCTTTTATTGCCGCATACTCTGCTCCTTCAATATCCATTTTTATGATGCCCGGGTTAAGTTTGTTCTTGCTAATAAAATTATCAATAGAGGTAACTTCTAAAGATTCACAGTCATCTGTATTATCATTTTGTGCTACAAACTTTTCCGATTTTGCTGAAAAACATAACTTTTCCTGTTTTTCTCCAACACCCATTGGCACCGGGATAATTTTATTTCCCAGATTATTAATTTTAATAGTCTGGTTTAATAATTTTAAGTTTTTAGCACCTGGCTCAAAACAGTATATCTTATTGGGATTATATTCGTTAAGTACCAAAGCTGAATCCCCTGAATAAGCACCACAGTCAAGAAAGTCCTTATCAATCAGGTAATCCTTTACACTGTCTGGAACAAAAGAAAGCCCGTTTTTATAATAAAAAATACTTTCCTGATAAAATGAGCCTTCCGGGAGTTTATATTTATCTTTATTAACAGTTTGTTTTTGTGCTTCTTTTTCAAAATCTTCGTATATACAATCCAGGTTGTACAAATAACAGGTTTTTATTTTTCTCCAGGGATGCAGGAATACGTTCCTGTCAAAAATTAATCTGGCCTGCCTTATGCTTTCTTCATCAAGATTTTTAAAAAGTCTTTCAAAATAATTATCCATTTGAGAATAATTTTTAATATAAAACAATTTCCACTCATCAGCAGAATCTGATATCAAATGGTCACTGTTATAATTTCCGTTGATTTTTAGAAACTGCTTATTTATAAATCTTTTATATTCTCTTTTAAGTTTATCAATAATAACCATATTCGCTCAAATCCATTCCGATAGTTTCAGGAAGTTTTTTATTGTTATTCATTGTAAAATTATAAAACAAACAGAAAGATAACCAGATGACTAATAAAAAAAATCAAGCTATAGTCCTCGGCGCAACAGGCAATATGGCGTTTGCCGCGGGGAATGTTTTGCTGGGGATTAAAAAGCATTCGCCTGGCTTTGAAGCGGATTTTATTATAATGCACAGCGAATTAAGCGAGTCAGACCAAGAAATATTAAATCAAATTTATCCCTGCAAATTCGTCGAATACAAATTCCCTGAGTCTGAAAAATATGACAATTCACATTTTTATCGCTATACCCTGCTTGCTTTTGCAAGGTACGAGATATTTAACTGGTTAGACGAATATGAAAAAATCGCCTGGCTTGATATAGATATACTTGCGCAGGGGGATATCCGGCAGCTCTTTGATGCTACAATTGATGACATGGGCTGGAAAAACGAACACCTGCGGCTCGGCGGGCTTTTCAGAAAAGAACTCGATTACGTAAAAAATGACGAGGATTTTTTCAACTCAGGCGTAATTGTTTTTACTGATAAGATTCCAAATTATAAAAAGCTCACAAAATGGTGTTACGATAAGACTTTTGAGTTTGCGGAATATTTATCCCTGCCTGACCAGGCTGTTTTAAACCACATGACGCATGAATTCCCGGAAATAAAGGTGACAGACATCGGCAAAAAATTTAACTGCTATCCGACTGATAAAGACGCTAAAAAAGCTGTAATCCTGCATTCATACTCCTCGGAAAAATTCTGGAATTACCACAACATTAAAGAATGGAATGAAAACTACAAAAGCTGGCTAAAAATGGGCGGCTCTCCACATACAGGCCCAAAATCAAGCATTATCCATAAAATTGTTAAAAAAATTTGGAAGGATGCCCCTGACCCGGTTAGGTATCCAAAAGGATTTGTGAGGTTTTTAGTACATGGCGGATAAAAAACAAAGGGCAATAGTTCTCGGCGCGACGGGCAATATGGCATTTGCGCTCGGCAGTGTGTTTCCGGGGATAAAAAAGCATTCTCCGAAGCTGAACGCTGATTTAATTGTTTTTCAGGAAGGAATTTCAGATAAGGATAAAGAAATTTTAAACTCAATTTTGCCATGCGCGTTTATTGATTATAGCTTCCCTGAAAACGAGCAGCTTAAACTCGCGATTAACAGGTATTCCAACCTGTCTTTCTGTCGTTATGAAATGTTTAAAATGCTCGATGAATACAAAAAAATCCTCTGGCTTGATGCTGATATTCTTATACAAAAGGATTTTTCAGATATTTTTAACTATGCCCGGACAGGAATAAGCCTTGCTCCGGAGGATACAAAGTTGCGAATGTGCTTTTCAAAACCAATAGAAAACTACGATTTAACCAGAAAAAACTATAATTCCGGTGTGCTTTTGATTTCTGATAAATTGTCAAATTATCAAAACATAACTGAGTGGCTTTATAACAAGACATTTGAGCTGGCTGACAGTTTGAAATTCCCGGACCAGGGCATAATAAACCTGCTTTTGCAGGAATTTAAACCTGAAAATGATGAGCTGCCGGAAAGATACAACTGCCATCCCACTAAAAATAACCCTAAAAATGCTGTAATTGTGCATCCTTATTCACCCCAAAAGTTCTGGAGCTGGTATAATAAAGCGTATCAATTTAAAGAGTGGGACGATAATTATAAACAATGGCTCACAATGGGCGGCAGTCCATATACAGGCATAACTTATGATTTTTGGGAAAAAGTCGTTAAAAACATTGATTATGACTGCCCGCATCCTATAAGACAACCCGGAAAACTTTTAAAATTCGTTTTGAAGAGGTTAAAAAATGCTTAAAACACCGGTACTCTTCTTAATATTTAACCGGCCTGATGAGACCTTCAGGGTGTTTGAGGAGATTAAAAAGCAAAAGCCAAAGTATTTATACATTGCAGCAGACGGGCCAAGGCATCATAAACAGGGCGAAAAGGAATTATGTGAGCAGACAAGGTCTATTACAAAAAAAATTGACTGGGATTGCGAGGTTAAAACGCTTTTCAGGGAAAAAAACCTGGGCTGTAAGTATGCGGTAGCAGAAGCTATTAGCTGGCTTTTCGACAATGTGGAAGAAGGAATAATTTTAGAGGACGATTGTTTGCCTTCACAAAGTTTTTTCAGGTTTTGTGAAGAAATGCTTCAAAGATATCGCCATGACACAAGGATTATGCATATATCAGGCGAAAATCCTCTTGATGAAAAGATTGGAGATGGAGACTATTACTTTAATAAAATCCCCCACATCTGGGGATGGGCAACCTGGGGCCGGGCCTGGCAATTTTATGACGTGGAAATGAGAAGTTATAAAAAATTCAAGGAACAAAGCGGAATGAAAAATGTTTTCCAAAGAGAACTGCACCGGGTTTACTGGGAGAAATGCCTTGATGAAGCCGTTACCGGAAATACATGGGATAATATGTGGTTCTACACGGTATTTTCAAATAATGGCCTATGCATAAACTCAAATATAAACTTTATCAGCAATATCGGATTTGGCGAAAATTCCTTACATACTTTTGAAGCTGATTCCCCGCAGGCCAACAGGAAAATATACGAATATAACGGGGAATTTAAAGAACCGGCTTTTAAAGTGGTAAACCGGTATGCCCTTGATAAAATTCTCGAGGAAAGATGCGGGCTTAACGAAGATATGGAATATTTTTACGGTATAAAGAAAAAAACAGTGTGTTATAAAATAAAAAAAGAATTAAGGCGATTTAAAAATAAGGTCTATAAAAATGCCCACATATAATGCAAATGTAGATTTTGATTATCAAAATTCCAGCTATACATTTTGCTGTGAGCATATAGCAAATAGCGGCAGGGTACTTGAAGCTGGTTGCGCTGCGGGGCATTTTGGCGGTGAATTATTTAAGAAAAAAAATTGCGAAATTTTTGGTGTTGATTATAATAAAGATTTTTTAACCGGGGCTGCTGAAAAAAACGCATATAAACGCCTTTTTCGTATTGACCTTAATAATTTATCTGGTGAGCTGGATGAATACAAGGGGTATTTTGATTATATAGTTATGACAGATGTAATTGAGCATCTTTACAACCCGGGTGATGTCGTAAATAAACTAAAATCGTTTTTAAATGAAAATGGGTATTTTTTATTTTCTATTCCAAATATATCACATGGAAGCATTAAGCTGAAACTTTTCCGGAACGAATTTAATTACACAAAAGAAGGGCTATTAGACAATACTCACATAAGGTTTTTTACACTAAAAAGCATTATTGGGCTGATGAACAGCTTAAACCTTGAAATAACAGATTTATTCAGAATATATAAAAAATTTGACGAAACCAACCAGGAGCTAAACCTCCGGGAATTCCCCGTTTTTCTTCTGAATATTATGGAAAAAGACCATGAATCATATGCTTTCCAGTACGCACTAAAAGTAAAACCGGGAAATACAGAGAATAATCATAAATATTTAGCTGTATCTGTGGAAAAAAGGATTAAATACTTATGCCTAAAGTAAGCATTATTACAGCTTCATATAACCATGAAAAATTTATAAAAAAATGCATTGGGAGTGTTTTAGGACAATCGTTTAAGGATTTTGAATATATTATTATTGATGATTGTTCTAATGATAATTCAGTTAATATTATTAAAAGATTTGACGATGTAAGAATAAAATTATCCGTTAATGATGAAAATTCCGGCCAGTTTGTGACCGCAAAAAAGGCTATCCGGCTTGCCCGGGGGGAATATATTGCAATAATAAACTCTGATGACATGTGGGAGCCTGAAAAATTACAAAAACAAGTTGATTTTCTTGATAAAAATCCTGAATATGCAGCAGTATTTACCAATGCTGATTTAATTGATGAAAATGACAGGTCAACAGGTATAAAATGTGAGTCAACTAACAGGAATCGGTTTGAATGGTTGAATATTTTGTTTAATGGATGTACTTGCCTTTGTCATCCCAGTGTTTTAATAAGAAAAAGCGTGCACGATGAAATTGGCTATTATGAATGCAGGATGGCAATGGGAGCGGATATGGAGTTCTGGGTAAGGCTGTGCGGGAAATATGAAATTTTCATATTACAGGAAGAACTTACTAAGTTCAGGCTGCTCAACTCAGAGCTGAACGAAGGAGCTGACAAGCAAACTTCAAGGGTGGCAAGGGTATTTGAGTTAAATCAAATTTTAAGCCATTTTCTTTTAATTAGTGATTTAGAAGACTTTAAAAAAATTTTTTATAATAAAAAAGAGGCCCAAAACCCTGGCGATAAAGAATTAATTCCTTATTATCTCGGTAAATTTGCGCTTGAATCAGAACTTGATAGCTATAAACACTGGGGAATAAGGGCTATTTATAATGCGTTCAGTGATGAAAAAATTGCTGAGAAAATAAAACAAACTGATAATTTCACCTATAAAAACTTAATAAACCTAATAAAAAATGACCCTGTTTATACTGAATATGATAAAGGACATTATGAATACAAAACTTTCGGATATAATTTTAAACAAATGTTTAAATGCATTGAACAAAATTTCAGGAAAAGTGTGCTTAAGCCATTAAAAAGGAAATTAAAAAACAAAAATTATTCCTTGTAATCCCTGATAACCTTGCCCTTTTCTATTTTGACCCTGTGTATGTCTTCGAGGCTTTCTTTGGTGAGAAAATACCTGTGGTCAACCTTTTTCCTGAGCTTTGTCAATTCAAAATAAAAATAAGTAAAACCCGACGCCTGCACCAGAAAAATAACAGCAACCGCTATTAGTAACCATTTGCTAACAAAATTATCGATTCTTTGAATTTGGTTACTGAGCAGTTCCCTGCACGAATAGTGTGCCTGCTCAAAGTCCTTGCTTCTTTCCATAAAACTTTTTACATTACTCACTGCCCTTCTCCCATAAAAATAAATTACCTTCGTCATACTATTATAAAAAAATAAAACGTTCAAAAATATATCTTAACCCGAAATAATGCCTCTTTTTATGGCCTCGTTATAATTAACATTAAATGCTGAACTCGGGTCCCCGAGAGAACCGTCTGAATTGACCTCTCTTAAATGCAATAATACCTCTGCATTTTTTATCAGGTTTTTAATATCTGTGCTGCTCAGGCCCTTTAGTTTATTGGGGTCAAAATCCCACTCCCATCCGTTGCTTTTATCAGCACCCCTGAGGAATACACCGTAATTATCGCCTGAAATATCCACATTGCCGATAAAATTATCTGCCGGGGCGTTATTCTGGTTTGCTATTTCATTTCCTGGCTTTATTTTAGCGGGTGACGCGGCTTGAGAATTATCCTGAGAACCGGTTAACAGGTTGAGCACTAAATCAATTAGCGAATTATTTGATGTATTTCCTGTCGAGCCGGTCATTGGACCGCCTAATCCGCAACTGCTATAAAAGCCGAAATTGACAGGAGTATTTATTATACCTACATATTTGTTAATCAGGTTTCCATAATCATACATATTTGAGTAACCGCCTGTGGAAGTTCCCCCGAATGAGCCGCTGCTCACAGGGGAAAATATATTTAAACCGCTGCTGTTATTGTTCGCAGCAGATGGTTTTTGAAAATTCTGGCTTGAAGAACTGGAATTTAATGTTAATCTTGATAAGGAATTATTGATATAATCTGGCATTTTTTCTCCCCATGTATATACAAATTCTTTAGTTCTTATATATATAAAAACAAAACAAGCGTAAAAATTGCCACAAATTTTAAAAAAAATTATATATGCTGATAGAAGTCAACAATAAAATTAAATACCAATACATTAAACCGGTATTTCTTGAATCTAACGAGATACGTATATTCCCGCGCAATGACCTTACTCAAAAATTGCTGGATTATAATATTGAAATCAACCCCGAGCCTTCAAGCAGGACTTTTTTTATTGACCCGGAAAATAACTGTGGTTTAAAGGTCTGGTTTAATGATTTAACAGAAATTTTCAGCCTGGATTTTAAGTGTACGGTAGAGACCCTGAGGGAAAACCCTTACGACTATATAGTTGACTTTGACAGGACTAAACTGCCACACTTTCATTGTGAGCGCAGCGAAGCAATCCAGGTTAAAAGATTTTCCGATGAAATCAGGAAAAACACAAATAATGATTTACTGGAATTTTTGTCTGTCCTTTCTGAGAAAATAAGCAGTGAATTTAAATACATAATAAGAGAAAACGGCCCCCCTAAAACAGCTGAACAAACCTTAACCGATAAAAACGGGGCATGTAGGGATTTTGCGGTTTTATTTACGGAAGCCTGCAAGTGCCAGGGTATAAATGCAAGATTCGTAAGCGGGTATATGTTTGATGAAAAGATGCAAGAGGAGTCCCATTTGCATGCCTGGGCTGAAGTGTATGTTCCGGGCGGCGGCTGGCGCGGTTACGACCCTGTTAACGGTCTGGCTGTTGCAGGCAGGCATATTGCGGTTGCGGCTTCTTCCGCTCCTTCAAAGGTACTGCCTGTTATAGGAAGCTACAGAAGTAATGCGGGAAACTCAAAAATGGAGTATTCCATAAACCTTTCTTTGTTATCAGAATAGAAAAATGTTGCTTTTTCCATTTTTTCCTCCCGTTAAAAATTATATCAAAATAATTAATTTATCGATGATTTTATGAAATACTTGTGTTTAATGAAAATGTTCTTTAATAAACTGCATTATGCCGGGAATTCAGCACTTAGCCTGCTGTTGTTGCCTTTTTCATTTTTTTACGGTCTAATAACCTGTTTTAGAAACTATTTATACGACAAAAATTTTTTAAAAAGCGTAAAATTGCCTGCTTTTGTGGTTTCTATCGGTAATTTAACAACCGGGGGTACGGGGAAAACCCCGATTACCCGCGAAATAGCAAACTATTTTAACGAGCAGGGCAAAAAAACCGCTGTAATCAGCCGGGGGTACGGAGGAAAGCTCGATATAAAAAACACAAACGTGATTAGTAACGGCGAAAAAATATTTTACGATGCGGACCTCGCCGGTGACGAGCCTTACTGGATAGCGAAAAACTCCCCGAATACAATTGTAATTACCGGCAAAGACAGGGTTAAATCAGGAAGGCTTGCCGTTGAAAAGTTTAAAGCGGAAGTTATACTGCTGGACGACGGTTTCCAGCACAGGAGACTGCATCGGGATGTTGATATAGTGCTTATTGACAGCGCTATGGCGTTTGGAAACGGCTTTTTACTTCCGGTCGGGCCTCTTAGGGAGCATATTAGCGCTTTAAGACGGGCTGACAGGATAATTATGACAGACAGGGTTAGCAAAGCTTTTGTTTGCCGGCTAACAGGCGAAAAAATCAGCGGCATAAGCAGGGCAATGGCTTTTTCCGGTATAGCCCGGCCCGAGCCGTTCTTTAAATCGCTGGAAGAACAAAATATTGAACTGGTTTTGAAAATATCCTTTCCCGACCATTATTTATACACTGAAGAAGATGTAAACTCCCTCTCAGACAGGGCTAAAGCAGCGGGCGCAGAGGCTTTAATTACCACGGAAAAGGATATGGTTAAAATTGAGCCGTTTATAAGGGGATTAAAGGGGAAAATTCCGATTTACGCGTTAAAATTAAAGGTAAACATAGAGGCAGAAGAGTTATTTAAAAATGAAAATCCTCGTAATCAGGTATAGGTTTATAGGCGATACAATCCTGATGATACCGTTTTTAAGGAATCTCAGGTACGCATACCCTGACGCGCAAATAGATGTGCTTGCCGGGCCGGTTTCCGGCGAGATACTGGAGGATTGCCCGTATATTGACGAGCTGGTAATGTTTGACACAACAAGAAAACACCGATATGAAAACATTAAAGCCCGTAAAAAGAGCTTCTGGAGTTATGTAAAACTCCTGCAACAGCGCAAATATGATAAGGTATATATTCTGAAACGCTCATTATCAAGCGCTTTACTGGCATTTTTATCCGGGATAAAGGAAAGAATAGGCTATAATACCGAAGGCAGGGGTATATTGCTCACTAAAACAGTACCTTACCTTCAAAACAGGCATGAAGTGGAGTGTTTTTTGGATGTATTGAGAAGAGACGGCATCCCCGCCAGGGATAAGCATCTTGAAAACTGGATTTCAGGGGAATCAAAGGAAAAAGTGGCGGGATTTATAAATAATGACGAGTCGCGGGTACTTGTGCACGCCACAAGCGGGAACATAAACAAGCAATGGCCGCCCGGGCACTTTGCGCGGATTGTTCAGTACCTCTCAAATAACCGCGGGGCAAGGGTTTATTATACGGGAACAAAAGATGATGCCCTGGTTTATGAGAAAATACACTCCCTTATCACGGACAGGCTTAATGTTGAACCCGTAAACCTCTGCGGGCGGCTCTCCATAAAAGACAGTACGGCGTTAATAAGCAAAATGAATTTTGTTATAGGCTCAGACTCGGGAGTTTTGCATATAGCCGCTTCTGTAAATGTCCCTGTTATAGGTATATACGGCCCGATGAACCCGGAAAAATGGATAGCCTATGGCGATAAGCATATTCATCTATATGCCGGTTTGCCCTGTGTGCCCTGCGATTTAAAAAAGCCGTGCCCCGGGGATATTGAATGCTTAAGGCGGGTAAAGCCCGAGAGGGTCATTGAAGCCATGGAAAAATTGAATTTATAGGCAGATAATTTGTAACTATTGCCCGAGTAGTCATTTGCTCTTTAATACTCAGGGCAAATCCCGTGGTTTATGAGGACCTGGTTTATGTTGCGGTTTTCGCCGTTGTAAACGATTCCCAGCAGGCGACCGTATTTATCGATTCCGAGTATTTTGATTTTGATGTTTTTATTGCCGTGCAGCATGTTATTCAGGTGCCCTTTTGCCTGATAGCCCTTGAATATAACCTCGTCAATCGTCATTTTGTTCAGGTATGCCTGTTTATAGGCCCGGTGGATTTTTGAGGTTTCAAAGCAGTCGACGCCTGCGAGGCGGACTTTGGCTTTTGTTTGCCGGAGCTGGACTTCTATGGTGTCGCCGTCGATAACCCTAATCAATTTTATATCGCCAGTCAGGGAATGAGCTTTTACCGGCATGGTGTATAAACTTAATATTAGTAGAGT
>JANQEP010000077.1 GCA_028278305.1 Candidatus Gastranaerophilales bacterium | reverse complement strand
GCTTTCTGTATTTTTAAATGTAACGTTATCCACAATGTTATTCCGGGAAATCGGGACCAGGTCAATTCCAAACCCTTTGTAATTTGTAACGGTCCCGTTTCTTACAACATTACCGTAGCAGCCGGTAACATGGTATTCATTGCCGAATTTAATCGCAGAGAGATTACTGCCATATTTTTGGTCCCCTCCAACTATGGTAAACCCGTCAATTGTGTTAAAAGACTCATCCCCGCCGTGAAAATCAATATCAGAAACACGTGCGTTAACTGAAATTACATTGCAAATCCGGTTATTACTTGCACCCCTGAAAAGTAAGAAAGAATGCCTGCATCCGTAAGCCCGGCAATTGCTTATGGTGTTATGGTTTGCCCGGTATATAGTAAATCCGTAACCTTCCGAGGCATCGACATGCTCAGGGGCAAGCACTGTACAGTTTTGCACGGAACAGTTTATGCTGCGGTCAATCCTGAACCCATGCCCTTTACTGGTGTGCGCTCCTTCGTTTTCAACCTGGCAATCCCTTATGTAGCAGTCTTTTGCATAAGCCATGGTAAACGCGTTTACCGTAAAAGAATCAGGCTCAGCGTTATAATTTACTTTAGCCCCCCTTATACCGGCATTTTCAACAAGATTTATTTTTATAATATAAGCGTCTTTAGAAGTTTCATAATCATGACACAGGGCATTTTCAAGGCTTATAGTGTTTGCTGAAATACCGATGATTTTATTAACTTCATGCCTGAAAGTATTGTCGGAATCCCCTGCAACATCAGCCGGTGTCTTATTATCACCAAAAAAGATATGCTCCCCGACAGAAAAACCCGCGGCATTTATAACTTCAATACTTGTATTTCCCCTGAGCGCATCAGAGCTCAGGGTTGTGAAAGTTAAAAACGTGATATAAGTGCGGTCAGGGATCCCGAAATTTTCCTCATAATCCCCTGCGGGATAGGCGGCTTTAAAGCTGAATTCAAGGGGTTCCGCGATGGTAACGGTATTATTTCCCGTATTAACCCCGGTAACAGTTGCTTCCTGGTACTCTACGGCTTCACCGTTGCCGTCAGACATTCCCCGGATAATTATCCTGTCACCTGTAGAATAATTGCCGGCTTGTGATTCAGCTTCTTCACCGCAGTAAATAATATATTGACCCGCGGTTAAGTCCTGGCGAAGCCGGGGAAGATTTTCACCCGGCGTTTCATCAAAACCCCCGTAAATCCTTAATTGACCGTATTGACCAAGAAAAACAGGGCATTTAAAGTTTAAATGTACATTAGATTTGACATTAAGTGACGCATTAATGTAAACACCGGTCTTTGAAGCATCAACATTTAGAATACCTCCTGTTTCCTCGCTTAAATTGTCTATTAATTGCTGTAAAACCCGTGTCTGGTCATTATCAATATCTCCTTGTAAGGTTACATCAGTAACAGCAGTATTAAAAGTGTTTGTGCCGTCAATTATATCAATGCTCGGAGCAACGCTTCCCGCTGTATCCCCGTATATATTTACATTATACTCCTTGCAGATAATTTCAATCTGTCCATCCTGAACCTCGTTCAGGGAGATTATACGGAATTCCTTGTTTGTATAACCCATCACAGATGAAGTAAAACTGATTATATCACCGACAGTCCTGTCTAAACCTTCTTTGGTGGTTGTAAATGATATAAATTTATAAGCCGTAGATGCCTCGTTAAGATAAAACCAGGCTAACCTAGAAGCCTGCTTAAAGTTATTAATTCCAAAAGCTTCGACAGTTTTGACAAGAGGCTGGACATTACCGTAATCCGGCAGCTCGGCAATCGCATATACCCTTGCATATTCATTATTCGGATCAATAAACTGGACTTTAACTATGTCATATTTGTTTTCTCTCGGGGTTGTCCAGAATTTTTCACTGCCTGTTATTATGTTATTTTCATCAAAGCTCTGAACAGCGTTTTCTGCGCGGTCTATTTTAAAATAGACCTTACCTTCCTGATACACCAGATAACCCCTGCAAACCAGCAGCATTGCGTTAAGCCAGTCAAGCCTGGACTGTTTTGCATCCAGTATAATGTTTAAAGTAAATCTTTTCTGTTCATCTACAGGGGCATCACAGTAAGAAGCCGCGTCAATAAAGCTTTGAATGTCCATTTCACTGTAAGAAAGACCCATTCCGTTATAGCAGGTTAAAAAATCAAGGATACACCAGACAGGATTATTGTTATACATTATTCCATAGCTTTCAGTACTGCTATAAACCCTTATTTTTTTGCCTTTTACAAGACAGGTTACGTTAAACCCCGAGCTTGAGAGTTTTTTAGAAGCCTGGGCAGTAATTGCAAGGTAAGCATCATATTTTAAACCGCCTACTTTAGCTGCTTTATCTGCCTGGCTTGCCCCGGGAACCCTGGAGTCTATGTTTTGATTTCCTTCTCCGTAATAGGCAGTATAAGAGCATCCTGAAAGAGTGTTTATATCATAATCATTAAGTTTTATGTCAGAAATTGAGTTTATTTCACCATCGCAAAGACTTACTATAAGCTTGATTGTAGATGTATTTTCCCCGGTCTGCCAGATTTTATTACCTGCCACTTTTACTTCCCCATAAATTATAGGGCGGGGCATAAGGTTTGAAACCTGGGTCTGTAATTTGCCAAAAGTATAAGTAGGGCTCACAGAGCCGCTTTGCACAGGACTTTCCTGTTTATTTGTCAGTGAGTCTATCGCTGTAAAAACAGAAGAAACAACATTTAGTATGTTTTTAAAGCCAAAACCTCCGATACCACCGGCAAAAGCACTTCCTATATTTGCAACTGTATTAATTATTGACGATACCATCTATAAATATCCTTTAAAAAATTTCTGTAACCTGATAATCTTGAAATTCTCAGCTTGTGTTTTTTGCAGCAATGAAAAAAACTGCCGTTTCCTGCATATATCCCGAAATGGTAACCGTTGGCAAACTTAAAAACCAATAAATTTCCTGTTTGAAGATTTTTTGTTTTTTTAAAATGCTTTTTAATAAGCGGCTGAAAATATTTTTCATCCTGAATCAGCTGGTATTCAGGAATTTTAGGATAAAGTAAATATACAGGATACAGGCAGTCTAATTTTTGGCTGTAATTGCCTATATTTTTAAGTAATACTTCTAAATTCACGTTCTGATTACTAACTCTGAAGGTATGGAAGGGTAGCCCCCGAACCTGGTTTCATTACTTCTTGCCTGGCATGAAGAAAAAGTCTTGTCGCAGTTTGTTTCTCCCCCGGAATACCGGCATCTTGAGTCTTTAAAAGCCCACTGGCAGTTTACGTCATAAGTTGTATTAGGACTCAGCGTTGAATAGCCCCCGAGAATCCTTTCTACATCAAAAGAAAACTCAGTTTCAGTAAGTTTAATATTGTTTAAAAATCCTTCAAAAATATTGACAGGGCTGCCTATTACGGAATTAAAAATTTCCAGGTAAATGGAATTCCCGTTTTCAAGCTGTAATCCTGACTCATCCTGCATTAATAAAAGGTCTTTATTGCCATAAAAAATGATTTCCTCTATTACGCAGCGGGAGTTAGTCAGAACATCGCCCTGGTCCGACTGGTTAACTATAATCTGGCTATAAGCCCTGTTAATATTGCTGATTTTAATATTACATCTTTGAGGACCGCCTTCCATGCGGCTTTCTATGGTTCCGCGCCTGACCATGGCGGTCAGGTAAGTATTTCCATCATACTCAAAATTGCTTATGGTCTCATTTTCAAGAATCTTAATAACTTCCTGAGCCTGGTTGTTAAGGGTTATAGTTAATAAGGTCCTTGTTTTTACTTCACTTTTGGCAATTTCAGTTTTTTGACCGTTATTTAAACCTTTACTCATTAGCCTGTCACCTCAATAAAAGTGATCTGGAAATTTTTATAACCAAGGGCGAGATGTTCCATGTTTAACTCGTCATGGTCAAACCTGACGGTGTAATTATTGCCGTCTCCGCCCATATCTTCCCCTGTAATCGGATGATTTGCCTGCCACGTCCAGTTAAAAGCTTCGTAGCGTCCTTTTCTGGCATTAAAAAACGCCATTATGGCGTTTGTGTCAGAATTATCTTTAGAAAACTCCAGAACCCATTTTCTGCAGGGATTTGTCCATAAATTCCGGCGCTGCTCACCGCCGGAGTAAACATCATCCACAATGGTATTCCATTTAGAACTTACCTGGTAAGCTTTTTTATATTGGTAATTAAATGTAGCCGTCATTGATTAAGTGCTCCTTACGCGTTTTAAAGGTTAATTTACCGTTGTTTTTCAGAGACCAGGGAAAGAAATTCCAGGGTGCTTTTTTGCAGGGCATCAAAAAGTTCCGGGGAAGAATTTCCGCCGTCAATCACCGGGGAATAGACAAGGGCGCCGGCGCCCTGAGCCTTTAAGGGGTTATTGATAAATTCCAGAAGTTTTTGCTGTGTGCTGATATTATTATAATCGTAGACAGAACCCTCACCAGTTAAATTAGCAGAGTTTTGAGATTCCGCCTCCACAATTTTAGCGCTGACGCTCATCCTTGATTCCTCGAGAAGATACTTTGCTTCAGCAAAGCAATCCATAGACTGGTCTAAAAGTTCTTTTGAGCCTTCCATGGATTGAGCGGCATTTTTAATGTTATTGTTTGCGAGGCGAAGAGTGTCAGACAGGTCTTTAGAAGCTTTTTTAACATCAGAATCAGTTTTTTTGAGGGAA
>JANQEP010000013.1 GCA_028278305.1 Candidatus Gastranaerophilales bacterium | reverse complement strand
GGATTCCGGTTCAAGAAAAGAACCGTATTTATCAAGAATTTCGCTATAAGCTACAAAATCAACGTTACCTGTTAAATCCTCGACAGTTCCGACTTTCAGCATCTTGTTGGACTTGGTAAAGACCTGTCTTACGCTGGTTATAAGCCCGCATACCGTTACAATAGCCCCTTCCTTTATTTCCTTAAGTTCGGCTATATTATGAGTTGTCAAAAACGGCAGCTGATCTTTTATGCCGGATAAAGGATGGCTGGTAACGTAAAATCCCAGATATTCCTTTTCGAAACTCTGAATTTCACTGTCGGTAAAATCTTCATCAGAGCCTTTCATCCGGAAAGTCGGGGCAGCCGAAGCGGACATCGCAGCGAAAAGTGTCATCTGTCCGCTGGCTTTTGCTTCATTTTCACGTGAAGCTGTATTAATAGCGGAATCAAGATTCTCTATAACCTTTTTCCTGCTTTTTTCAATCCCGGAAAAAGCCCCTGCCTTTATCAAACTTTCAAAAGTTCTTTTATTAAGGCATTTTAAATCTACCTTAGTGCAGAAATTATAGAAAGATTTATATTCTTCAGATTCCCTGCTCTTGATAATTTCTTCTACAACACTGCCCCCCACGTTTTTAAGAGAACAAAGACCAAATCTGATGTTGCTTTCATCGGGCGTAAAGTCTGCCCGTGACTTGTTCACATCAGGAGGCAGGATTTCTATGCCCATTTTCTGGCATTCTGCTATATATTGCTGGATCTTATCCTGGTTTGAACTTACGCTTGACAGCAGGGAAGACATGTACTCAACCGGGTAGTGAGCTTTTAAATATGCTGTCTGATAGGCAAGAAAAGCATATGCAGCGGAATGCGCCCGGTTAAAACAGTAAGCCGCAAATTCAAGCATTGTTTCAAACAACTCTTCAGCAACAACTCTATCTATGTTGTTTTTTTGCGCGCCGGAAAGGAATAATTCCTTTTGTTTATTCATTTCATCGACTTTTTTCTTACCCATAGCCCTTCTTAAAATGTCTGCTTCTCCGAGTGTATAACCGGCAAGTAACTGGGCAATCTGCATTATCTGCTCTTGATATACAATTGTGCCGTATGTATCTTTCAGTATCGGCTCAAGTGCCGGATGTTTATACTCAACTTTCTGCCTTCCATGTTTTCTCTGCACAAAATCACCGACCATCCCGGAATTTAGCGGTCCCGGACGAAAAAGAGCTACTAAAGCGCCCAGGTCTTCAAATACGGAAGGTCTTAAATCCTTCACAAGAGTTTTCATTCCTGAGGATTCCAGCTGGAAAACCCCGTCAGTATCACCTTTGGAAAGCATTTCATATACAGCGGAATCGTCGAGCGCAATATTGTCAATATCAAGCTCAATACCTTGTCTTTCCTTGATAAGATCAATTGTGCGGTTAATGATAGTAAGATTTCTAAGCCCTAGAAAGTCCATTTTAAGCAGTCCGAGCTTTTCAAGGTCTCCCATCGGATAAGTTGTAATTAGAGCTTTTTCCTTTGAATACTGGATCGGTACAATTTCTGTAAGCGGATCCCGGGAAATTATAACGCCTGCGGCATGTGTTCCTATATTAAACTTAATTCCCTCTATGGATTTTGCCTGGTCAATAAGCTCTTTAACCTTTAGATCATTGTCATAAATCTTTTTAAGTTCCATACCTTCCTGCAGAGCATCGTCAATTTTTGTTTTTGGCAGGGAAGGTATCATTTTAGCAAGCCTGTCAGCATCGGAATAAGGTATATCCATCACCCGTGCAACGCTTTTAAGTGCTGCCCTTGCTGCCAGGGTTCCAAAAGTTATAATCTGGCATACTTTGTCTTTTCCATATAGATCAGCAACGTAATTTATAACCCTGTCACGCTTTTCAATACAGAAATCTATATCAACATCAGGCATACTGATTCTTTCAGGATTCAAAAATCTTTCAAAAAGAAGATTGTGCTCTATGGGGTTAATTTCCGTAATTTCAAGAACATATGCAATAAGGCTTCCTGCGGCTGAGCCCCGTCCGGGTCCTACAGGAATATCGTTTTCCCGGGCAAATTTTATAAAATCCCACACAATAAGAAAGTAAGCTGAAAAACCCATTTCCTCGATAATTTTAAGCTCATACTTTATTCTTTGCTCCAGCTCAGGGGTAATTTCCTGGAAACGTTTAGCTAATCCCTCCCTTACAACTTTATCAAGGTATGATTCAACGGAATGATTAGGAGGAATAGGATAATATGGCAGTATGGACTTGCCCATCTCCAGAATCAGGTTGCATTTTTCAGAAATTTTTACTGTATTTTCAATTGCCCGGTCGAAAATTTCTTCATCCAGCCAGTTAAATGCTTCTCTTAGCTCTTGCACATTTTTTATATAAAATTCTTCATTGGGAAATTTCATTCTTGAAGGATCCTGGATAGTCTTGCCTGTCTGCAGGCAAAGCAGGATATCATGGCTTAGTGCGTCTTCTTTTTTTGTATAATGGCTGTCATTTGTAATAATTAGCCCTATATCCAGTTCCTGGGCTATTTTTATAAGGTCAGGATTGGTCATTTTTTGTCCTTCAAGACCATGATCCTGAAGTTCAATGTAGAAATCCTCTTCAAACAATTCTTTATAGAATTTTGCAGCTTCTTTTGCCCCTTCTTTATCTTTATTAAGAAGTTTTTTTGTAATTTCCCCGCTAAGACAGGCAGAAAGACATATTAAACCCTCTTTATGCTCTTTGAGAAGCTCTTTATTAACCCTTGGTTTATAATAAAACCCCTCTGTATGAGCTAAACTTACCAGTTTTACAAGATTTTGGTATCCTTTTTTGTCTTTAGCAAGCAATACCAGATGAAAATTAGCCTGCTTGGAGTTTTTGTCAGTTATATCCCCGTTAATTATATATAATTCACAGCCTATGATGGGCTTTATACCTTCTTCTTTTGCCAGTCTATAAAATTCTATTGCTCCGTACATCACACCGTGGTCGGTAATTGCAACGGCCGGCATGTTGTTTTCCTTAGCATGCCTTATAAGCTCACTGATTCTGGTTGCCCCGTCCAGAAGGCTGTATTCAGTATGTAAATGTAATGGTACGTACGGTTTCATATTTAACTATGGTAAAGGAAAATATATTTAAAAAAAACAATCTTATCGCAAAGTTTTACATAAAAAATTTTTTGCTGCTTACTATAAGTGGTAAAGAATAAAAACTTACGCATTTTAAAATTTTTTAATTACTTCCTTAATAATACCAGGGCTGCGTAATATCTCTTAATCAAAGCTTGTGTTTTTGAATCTGTTAAGATTCTGTCAAATTTTTGCTATGCATAGCTAAAAAATATAAAATTACGTTTATAAATTCAATTTTGTTTTTATAATTTCAGCTATGAGTATATTAAAAAATTCAAGCTGTAAAAACTAAATAGACCCCGGGATTGATGAATAAATTACAAAAATCCTAAAACATGAAAAGTACTGTCAGGAAAAAATCTGTTTACACTCTCTAATAATTAAGGCTGGTGAGCAAAACCGTGAGAAATTCGTATATTCAGGCAATAACTGCTTCAGGTAAAAGTTTAAAAATAATATTTTATACCATGATTTTCCTGATTATCGGGACTTTATCAGCAAAAGCCCAGGTTAGTATTCCGAACATAAATATTTCTGTAGGCGAAGCAAGCACTCCCCAGGAATTCAGCAAAGGACTGCAAATTTTAATCTGGCTGACTGTCTTAACGCTGGCTCCAAGTATTTTTATACTGACTACTTCTTTTACACGTATAGTGATAGTGCTTGCTATTGCCAGGCGTGCAATAGGAGTAGATCAACTACCCCCCCAGCAGGTAATTGTCGGACTCGCTCTTATGCTGACTTTCTTTGTAATGGCTCCTACCGTAAATAAGATTAATGAACAGGCTCTTCAGCCTTATATGAACAATGAAATTACACAAAAAATGGCTCTGCAAAGAGGATTTGAACCATTAAGGGAATTTATGTTCAGGCAGGCAGAAGAAAGTGATCTTGCCCTGTTTATTAAAATGGCAAAATTGGATAAGCCTGAATCTACCGATGATATTCCCACTTATGTGTTAATGCCTGCTTTTGTTATAAGTGAGCTGAAAACAGCATTTAAGATAGGTTTTATGATATTTATACCGTTTCTGGTAATAGATATAGTCATATCGAGTATTCTTGTATCAATGGGGATGCTTTTCTTGCCGCCGGTTATGATATCGCTGCCTTTTAAGATAGTCCTGTTTGTGATGGTGGACGGCTGGCATCTTATAGCGGAATCCCTTGTATCAGGGTTTTCATAAATAATTTGTTTATACAGGAAAGAGGTATATTAATTTGAGTCAAGCTGAGTTTCTCACAATATTACAGACAACATTGATTTTAATTTTAAAAATGGCAGGTCCGGTCTTGCTTGCCAGCATGGCAGTCGGGCTTGTTGTCGGTATATTTCAATCTGTTACCCAGATACAGGAGGCAACTCTTACTTTTGTGCCTAAAATTCTTGCGGGCATACTTACAGTAATGTTTATGGCGCCCTGGATGGTAGATATGTACATTACCGCAGTTAATGAGCTTTTTACAAACCTGGTATTTAATGTAAGATAAAATGATTCAGGATCTTTCAATATTTTTTTCCACAAAAAGCATAATTGTTTTCATCCTCGTTCTGGCAAGGCTATCAGGAATGCTTGCAACTGCGCCTTTATTTTCCACTTTTCCCCTTCCTGCACAGGTAAAAATAGGAATTGCCGCGCTGGCTGCTTTTATAATGTATCCTTTTGTAATGCAGAACGTGAATTTTGCCGTTCCGACAGACCTTATTATGCTGACTACACTTCTTTTAAAAGAACTGCTGGTCGGCATAATGATAGGTTTCAGCGCTTCACTGATTTTTATCGGGATTCAGATGGGAGGGCATTTATTAAGCGTACAGATGGGACTGGCAATTGCCAGGGCGCTTGACCCGGTTACCGGCGTGCAGGCGGCTATTGTAGGACAATTTTACCTGTTTATTGCCAGTATGATTTTTATATATGTTAATGGTCATCAATGGCTGTTCTCTGCTATTCATGAAAGTTTTGTGTCAATACCTGTCGGCTTGAATTTTGAATTTGCCGGACCGATTATTGAAAAGATTATTTTCTTTTTCAGCCAGCTGTTTGTTTCAGCTTTCAGCCTGGTTATGCCGATTTTTCAGATACTGCTGTTGATAACAATATTAATGGGCTTTATAGCCAAGATAATGCCCCAGATGAACATATTTATGGTGGCAATGCCTTTCAAGATTTATGTCGGGCTTTCCCTGCTGGCAATACTGCTGCCTCCTACAAGCATTTATTTAATGCACTTTATTAAAAACATGCTTACTGATTTAAACGGGATTTTTATGCTTACATAGGAAAAAAATATGGCTGATGAAAGAACGGAAAAGGCGACGCCTAAACGGCGTTCTAAAGCAAGAGAAGAGGGGAAGGTTTCCAAAAGCCAGGATTTGAACTCTGCAATCACCCTGCTTTTAGGACTTTCAGTTCTTTTTGTTTATTTTCCGTTTATTTTTGACAGGTTTAAGTCTATAGCAGTTTCTTTATTTAAAGACTTAAATTTTAACCTCATTACAAAAGAAAATATTCTCGGATTCCTGCTGGTTTACCTGAATGAAATAATCATTATTTTACTGCCGGTAATGGCTGTTATGGTGATTGCGGGACTTATAGTAAACTACGCCCAGGTAGGACCTTTACTTTCTTTGAAAGCTATAAAACCTGACCTTGCCAAATTAAGCCCCGGTAAAATCCTTTCTAATTTCAAAAAGTTTTTTGAATTAAAAAGTATGGTAGAGCTGGCAAAATCCCTTGTAAAACTGGTAATTATAGCAGGAGCCGGGTTCTACGTCATAAACAGGCATAAACCGGAAATAATATCCCTGCTTGGCGCAAGTCCTGAAACAGGAATGGCTGTTATGGGAAAAGTCGTGTTTGAGTTAATTCTGGTTATATGCATAATTTTATTAATTTTAGGGATAATTGACAAAAAATACCAGGATTATGAGTATGAAAAATCCTTAAAAATGACAAAGCAGGAAATTAAGGATGAACATAAAAACGCGGAAGGCGACCCTAAAATTAAAGGGCACATAAAAAGGGTACAGATGAAATTTGCGACCCAGCGAATGATGAGCGCTGTTCCTTCGGCTGATGTTGTAGTCGCAAACCCTACCCATTATTCTATTGCGCTCAGGTATGATACAACAAAAGCTCCCGCACCCCAGGTCGTGGCTAAAGGAGTTGATTATGTTGCTTTTAAAATAAGGGAAATTGCAGAGGCAAATAATATTCCTGTCGTGGAAAATCCTCCACTTGCCCGGACCCTGTATAAAATTGTACCATTAGATGGGATGATACCTTCCGAATTATATGTGGCAGTTGCCGAGATACTGGCTTTTGTATATAAGACCAACAAAGGAAAGAAATTTTAATGACTCTCTCTAAATTGCGGGAAATGCTTCAGAACAACGATGTTCTACTGGCTGTAGGGCTGGTGGTTATCGTTGCAATGATGCTCATACCTCTTCCGCTAGTTATGCTGGATATTTTGCTTACCTGTAATATTTCCCTGGCAATAATCATAATGCTGGTATGTCTTTATACCACCGAGCCCCTGCAATATACTTCTTTTCCCACGATACTGCTGATAGCAACTCTTTTCAGGCTGGGGCTCAATGTAAGCACAACCAGGATGATTTTACTGGAAGCAGACGCAGGTGAAGTTATTAATGCTTTCGGGAACTTCGTTGTCGGAGGCAACTACGTGGTCGGGATTATAATCTTTATAATCCTTGTAATCATTAACTTTATGGTTATCACAAACGGCGCGGGAAGAGTCGCAGAGGTTGCGGCAAGGTTTACACTTGATTCTATGCCGGGAAAACAGCTTAGTATAGATGCTGATTTAAATTCCGGAATAATAACAGAGGAAGAGGCAAAGAAAAAAAGAAAAGATATTGAAAGAGAAGCTGATTTTTACGGCACTATGGACGGTGCAAGCAAGTTTGTTAAAGGGGATGCTACAGCAGGGATTATTATTACTGTAATCAATATCATAGGCGGTCTTATAGTAGGGCTTGTCCAGCTTAAAATGGGATTTGCCGAGGCAGCAGCAACATATACCATTCTTACCGTAGGCGACGGGCTTGTATCCCAGTTACCGGCGCTTATTATTTCAACTTCAACAGGTCTTATAGTTACCAGGGCAGGGGGTAAGGATAAATCCCTCAGCAAGGATATTGAAGAGGAAATGTTCGGGGATCCAAAGGTTTTAGGCATTGTTTCCGGTCTTCTGATTACTTTTGGCATTATTCCCGGGCTTCCTGCCATGCCGTTTTTCATTATAGGGGGAATTTTAGGCTTTACCAGCTTTATGCAGCATAAAGAAATAACAAAAAAAGAAGAAGAACAAAAATTACTGACTGACATGGAAGCGAAAAAAGCAAGGAAAACAAAGAAAAAAGCTTCTAAAGAGAGTGTTATGGAGCTTTTAAATATTGAGCCTATGGAAATCGAAATAGGCTACAGGCTTGTTCCTCTTCTTGAAGCCGAGCAGGGAGGGGATTTACTTGAAAGAATCGCCCAGATAAGACGCCAGACAGCTATGGACCTTGGAATAATCCTGCCTTCAATACGGGTCAGGGATAATCTCCAGCTCGGTCCCAATTCTTACCAGGTAAAATTTAGAGGTATCCCCATTGAGTTTGGAGAAGTTCACGCGGACAGGTTTCTTGCCATGAATTCAGGCACCGGGCAGGATGATCCCGGGTTAAAGGGAATAAAAGCCGTAGAGCCTGCTTTTGGCTTACCTGCTCTATGGGTTGAAGAAAAGGAGAAAGAATACGCGGAATCAGCAGGTTATACCGTGGTAAGCGCTTCTGCCGTGGTATCCACGCACTTAACCGAGGTAATCAAGAAAAATGCCGCTGAAATCCTTACCCGTTCTGATGTCCAGACCCTGATAGACAACCTTAAAAAGCATTCAGAAGCTTTTGTAGAAGATGTTTTCAAGGATAATTCAATTTCTGTTGCCGAGATACATATGGTTTTACAAAACTTACTAAAAGAAAAAATTTCCGTGCGGGATTTGCAGACAATTCTCGAGACAGTAAGTACCTATCACAGGGTTAACAAAAACCCTGACTATCTCACAGAGCAGTGCAGGCTTGCTTTAGCCCGAAGCATCTGTAAACAGAACCTGAGTGATACAGGAGAACTCTTTGCCGTAACAATTTCCCCTGAAGCGGAAAATATTATTTCCCGGGGAATAAGTCAGGATGGACAGAGCCTTTCACTTGACCCTAATTTCACCAGGGAGTTTATAAATAAACTTAATACAGAAATTGAGAATTCTATAAAAACAACCGGAAACCAACCCGTAATTCTTTGCAGCTCTCCTATAAGACTCGCATTAAGACGCCTGCTGGAGAGGACTTTCCCGCAAATCAGCGTTATGTCTTACAACGAGGTTTCCCCGGGTATAAACGCCAGGTCTATAGGAATGATAAAAGTTTAGAACTCACTCGAATTATTAATTGCATAGTTATATCCTGGTTTTGCGCTAATTCTTGACTTGAGTTAAATAGCTGAAAGGCTTAATATGACTGACTCAAAATTCTTTTTGAATCATAGTATGTTCCATTATCTATGCTTACTGTTTCAACGCCATCACCGTCAAGGTCAAGTATAAGCGGACTAATACTATTTTTCCCTGCATCATTCTACGGGGACACCGCAGGAATAGATGCAGAGGAGATGGCAATGATATAATTGACGGAGGGGAAGGTGATGACTATGTAGAAGGCGGTGGATATTTTGATGTTAATCAATACATAAGTGGAAATAATGTATACGAATGGGACGGAATTGACGGCTCTAACTTAGTTATCAAACCCCAATGATGGGTTAGCTAAAAAACAATTATAGCTTGATAAAAATTCCTTAAAATTTATAGAAAAGAGGCGCGCGGCTCTGCGTAAGCGGGAGCATAGCCTCATTCATGC
>JANQEP010000011.1 GCA_028278305.1 Candidatus Gastranaerophilales bacterium | reverse complement strand
TTTTTTATATTGTCAAGAGTGGTGTTAAGTATTCTGTTAATAGCCTCCTGTGTGTCAAATGCAATATGCGGAGTGATGATTACATTCGGCATGTCAAGCATTCTGTGGTTAATCAGGGTTTTTTCCAGGCATTCCCTCTGGACACAGTCTATTTTTGTCAAATAAAGCTCTTCCCGGGCAAGGACATCTTCGCATTCCAGGACGTCAAGACCTGCGCCGCCCACTTTCCCGCTCTTTAAAGCCCTATAAAGCGCCCCGGTATCTACTATTTCCCCGCGGGCGGTGTTTATAAAAATTACCCCGTCTTTCATTTTGCTGAAAGCCTTATCGTTTATCATGTGGAAATTCTCTTTTGTAGAAGGGGCATGAACAGATATTATATCTGAATTTTTGAAAAGCTCTTCCAGTTCCACGTAGTCAACGGAATATTTTTCTTTTATTTCTTCTTTTGGAAACGGGTCATAAGAAAGTATATTCATGCCGAAGCCATGAGCTATTTTTGCGGTATAGCAGCCTATTGCGCCTGTCCCTATAATCCCTATGGTCTTTGCGAAAAGGTCCATTCCTACACTACTGCAAGGACAGTAGTGTAGCTCACGTGCCCAAAGGAGCGAAGCGCCCACCCCCACTATGGTGGGGGTGAGCGCTTCGCCTTTAACAATTCCATATAGATTTTTGAAAAATTTTACGTAGAAGTGGTCTCAAAATGACGAAAACTCTTCGTTTCCATCGTTTTTCACTTTTGCAAGGTCGTATTCTCAAAAGTTCTAAATAAAAAGAATCGCTATTTTATTTTTTTCAGGCTTTTTTATTAACTTTATCTATTATAATACCGCCAAGCTTTGTGATATTACCAGCTCCCATGGTCAATACCATATCATCAGCTCGGATTTCTTTTATAAGCTCTTCTGCAACCCTGTCCAGGCTTCCTTTTATATAATAAGAACCGCTATGATTCAACTGTTTAGAAAATTCCTCTGAGCTCACACCCTGTATAGGACTTTCTTCAGCGGAATAAATATCACATATGCAGACAAGGTCAGCTTCATCAAAAGACTGAAGAAATTCATTCCAGAATTTTTCAAACCTTGTATATTTGTGAGGCTGAAATACGGCGATTACCCGCCCTTTTCCCCTTAAATCCGCGATGTTTCGGGTTGTGTTAATGGTTGCTTTGATTTCCGTAGGATGATGGGCATAATCATCAATCAGCCTTGCGTTGTTAGCAAACCCCACAGTCTGAAAGCGTTTTTTCATTCCCGTAAAGCCCGACAAAGCCAGGGAAATGTCTTCGAATTGCAGATTGCACTCTAAAGAAGCGGCTATTGCTGCTAATGCGTTGGAAATATTATGCCTGCCCGCAACTCCAAGTTTAACCTCACCGAGAAAGCAGGTTTTTTTATATACTTTAAATTTTCCCTCAGGCACAGTTTCGATAATTTCCGCAAAGTAATCAGCATCATTTGACTCAATGCTGTATGTGATAAATTTATTCCTTTTTGATCGTTCTATAAGCTTATTATTACCGGGATCATCAATATTGATAATTATTTTCGCCTGAGCAGGGCTCTGGTCTATAAACCTGGACATAGTCAGTAACAGCTGCTCAAATCCGTCCTTATAATGATCTGTATGTTCAAGTTCCAGGTTTGTGATAATGCTGATATCCGGGCTGTAGAATTCTATGGTTCCGTCGCTTTCATCGAGTTCCGAAATAAAGTACCCGCCCCTGCCAAAAGCTGAATTTGTACCGAGCTGCGGAATTTCCCCACCTATTGCAAAACTCGGCTGCTGAGCGGTTTTATGGAAAATAGTGGCAATCATTCCTGTGGTGGTTGTTTTACCGTGAGTTCCGGTAATTCCTATTGATTTCTGGTTAAAACCTGTCATAAGAGCATTAAGCAGCTCTGCCCTGTGAATTACAGGAATATTATTTTCCAGGGCTTTTTTAAATTCAGGATTATCTTCTTTTATGGCAGAGCTTTTGATTACGGCGCAGGGGTTATTTAAATTTTCTGCGCAATGACCTGTATAGATTTCAGAGCCCTGTTTTTCAAAATATTCGAGCAGGTGGTTTTTGTTTAAATCCGAACCGGAAATTTTATAGCCTGATTGCAGCAAAATTCTTGCCAGAGCGCTCATTCCTATACCGCCAAGCCCTATGAAATGAAATTTAGACCCGGGCGGGATATTTTTCAGGCTGAATTTATCTTTTTCAGGTTCTCTCAGGGTTATATGCTTCATTGGATATCACTGGTATGCAGTAAAACGTCCCCCACAATAAACGACCTTCTGCGATTTATATGATATATTATAATACTCTACAAATATATACTACTGCAAGGTACAAAATACTTATTATTTTTTAATACTTTGGCAGACCGATGACTACTCAGCTACTCCATAGGTAAAATTCTTTGTCATAAACTACTTTGAGTAGTTACACAGACCGAATTCAGCCAGGTAACCAGAATCTCTGGTTGTACAGTCATACCCCGGCTTTTGTCCGGTTTACCGATTTACATTGATTTGCTCATTTTAT
Source organism: Candidatus Gastranaerophilales bacterium (assembly GCA_028278305.1). Classification (GTDB taxonomy): domain Bacteria; phylum Cyanobacteriota; class Vampirovibrionia; order Gastranaerophilales; family UBA9971; genus JANQEB01. The sequence continues at coordinate 16,276 of JANQEP010000011.1, read as the reverse complement.
GAGTTTGCTATACTTTATATTTATGTAAAATTATATATTTATATTCAATTTAAATAAAGTTTTAATCAGGTTTATACTAAAAGCAAAAAATTATGTTTATAGATAAGGCAAAAATTAAAGTAGCATCAGGTTCCGGGGGAAACGGAGCTTTAGCATGGCGTCGGGAAAAATATGTGGATAAAGGCGGACCTGCCGGAGGTGACGGAGGTAAAGGCGGTAGCGTATACCTGGTAGCTGACTCTGATCTTTCAACCCTTCTTGATTTCAAGTATAAATCTTTTTTTCAGGCACAAAGCGGCGAAAACGGTAAGAGTAAAAACCAGCATGGAAGAAACGGGGAAGATATATACATTAAAGTTCCCTGTGGAAGTGTTATAAAAGATGCTGATTCCGGAAAAATAATAGGAGACCTGGTTGGAAACGGGCAAAAAATTCTTATTGCCCAGGGTGGAAGAGGAGGAAGAGGTAACGCAAGGTTTGCATCTTCTGTAAGACGCGCACCACAGTTTTGTGAGCCGGGTGAACCCGCTATAGAAAGGGAACTTGAAATTGAATTAAAGCTCATTGCTGATGTAGGGCTTTTAGGTCTGCCCAATGCGGGAAAATCCACACTCATAAGCGTAATAAGCGCAGCAAAGCCTAAAATAGCTGACTATCCCTTTACAACGCTTACCCCTAACCTGGGAATAGTTAAAAAACCCGATGGTAACGGAATTGTAGTTGCAGATATTCCCGGACTTATTCAGGGAGCAAGCAAAGGCATGGGATTAGGGCATGAATTCCTGCGGCACGTGGAGAGAACCCGGTTTCTTATACACCTTTTAGATGTTCTGGAAGATGACCCTGTTAAAAATTTTGAAATCATAAATGAAGAGCTAAAAAAATACGATGGCAGGTTAGCTGAAATCCCGCAGACTGTTGTGCTTAATAAAATAGATGCAGCAAACGGGCTAAAAGTGGATATGCTTAAAAAACAATTCCAACAGAAAGGCTATAGTGTTTTTGCTGTCTCTGCCGCCACCGGCAAAGGCACAAAAGAGCTTGTCAGTTACCTGGTAAAAAAAGTTGATGAAATCCCGCCGCCAACTTTTAATATAGAAGTAGAGGAAGACGAAGCGGCTTTTGATCATGATGACAGCGAGTTCTTTGTTTCAAGGAAAAAAAATGAATTTACCGTCACAGGCGGTAAAGTGGAAAGACTGATCTTTGTAACTGACCTTAGAAATCCCGAGGCAGTTTATCGGTTTCAGAATATATTAAAAGCTATGGGGGTGGATAAAGCTCTTAAAAAAGCAGGAATTAAAGAGGGCGATATCGTAAAAATACTCGATCTGAAATTTACATATTATTCGGAGGATTAAGACAAAGTTCCTTTTATACCTTACGATAAGAACAGAAAATTTTTTACTAACTGTTTATTGAAAATAATTCTGATTTAAGCTACTTTTAAAACCTGGCGCATTTGCCCTTTGGCTATACATAGGCTAACATTAAATATGGAAAACTATAAACTTTGAGTTAAACAAAAATAGCTATATTTAAGTGAAAACAAATCTATCTCTTACAGGAAAAATAATTAAAATGCACTCGGATTTTATTTATGTAAAATCCGAAAATAAAACCTTTGAATGCCGTATCAGGGAACGGCTTAAAAAAGAAAAGACAGAAATTTTTACCGGGGATAATGTCAAAATCGAAGAAGTAAACCCTGACACCCTTCAGGCTGTTATTACAGAGGTTTTTGAGAGAAAAAATAATATACCAAGACCTTCTATCGCAAATATTGACCAGATAATAGTGGTAGCTTCACTGGCTGAACCCGGACTGGATTACGTGCAGCTAAACAGGTATCTTTGTCTTGCAAAACTAAATAATATACCTGCCTTAATTTGTATAAACAAGATTGACCTGAGAGACAGTGAAGAAAAAATGTTAAAAGAGGTAAGATCCATATATGAACCCCTGGGATATAACGTGATATTCACCTCAGCGCTTGATGGTTCGGGTTTGGAACATTTAAAAAAAGAACTTTCAGAAAAAGTTTCTGTCCTCTCAGGTATGTCAGGTGTAGGAAAATCAACTCTTTTAAATAAATTAAACCCTGAATTAAACCTGAGAACAAAAAAAGTAAGTTCCAAAAGCGGCAGGGGTATTCATACAACAAGGCATACAGAATTAATGGAAATCCCGATTCCCGGGCAAAATCCTTGTCAGGTAGCTGATACACCGGGGTTTAGCTATTTAAAATTTGACAATATTATGCCTTCGGAAGTCATGAACCTCTTTCATGAAATTAAAGAGCTTTCTGATAAATGCTATTTCTCAGACTGCCTGCATCTTGAAGAAGAAAAATGCAATGTTATCAATAATATAGACAGGATAGACAAAACAAGATATTTAAGTTATAAAACTTTTGTTAAAGAGGCTTTTGAATATAAAAAACAGGTTAAAACTTCGGGACAAAAGCAGGAAACGGCTGTAAAAACCATTGATGCATCAGGCAAAGAAAAGACCCGGATAGTAAAGGTTAAAACCCGGTCAAAAGAGGATTCCAGAAAAAAAAGCAGGCAAAAAATAAACCGTATTTCAAACCTGGAAGATATATACTATAATAATAACGACTTTGAATAACTAAGATAATTAATAACAACTGCAATGATTTCATCCCTACCTAAAAACTTTGATCTTTCTAAAGCTGTTGAAAAAGATAAACAGCTCATAAACGAATATCTTGATAAATATCTTGAACTCAGGCAACCCCGGATAATCTGGGAGTCAATGCGTTATACAGCCCTATCTTCAGGAAAGAGATTAAGGGCAGTGCTTGCCCTGGAAAGTGCAAGGGTCTGCGGCGGGGATATAAAAAATGTCCTGTCCGCTGCCTGTGCTCTGGAAATGTTGCATGCCCAAAGCCTGATTCATGACGATCTTCCGTGTATGGATGATGATGATTACAGGAGAGGAAAGCCTTCAAATCATAAGGTTTACGGCGAAGCAACGGCGGTTCTTGCGGGAGATGCGCTTCTTGCGTACGCACCGCAGGTAATAATAAATAACACTCCTGATTCCGTTAGCAAAGATATATTATTCCGTGTGCTTGAAGAATTTCTGCATGTCGCTGGTCCTATGGGAATAGTCGGCGGTCAGGCGTTGGATATCCTGTCGGAAAATAAAACTATTATTGCACAGGAATTTGATTATATTATTATACATAAGACCGGTAAGCTCTTTAAGTTTGCTATGAGAGCAGGAGCCCTGCTTTCTGAAGCCCCGGGGGAAAAGCTGGATGTGCTTAGTAATTACGGAGAAAAAATAGGTTATGCGTTTCAGATAGCTGATGATATTCTGGATGTAGCAGGCACTTTGCAAGAGCTGGGTAAAACTCCCGGAAAAGATTGTAAGTCAGGGAAAAACACGTATGTTTCTTTTTACGGGCTGGAGAAATCCAGACAGGATCTTGAAAATTTAGCGCAGTCAGCCCGTAAAATTTTAATGGATAGTGGTCTGGATTCACCTTTGTTAGTTGGTATAGCAGGTTATATAGTTGAGAAAACAGCAAAATGATAGCAAATACAGGAATTGAAGTAGTAATATCATCTTTTTTAGGAGTTTTTATTGCTCAGTTTATAAAATTTATATATTTCTACATTAAAAACAGAAAACTTAATTTTAAAATGTTCACTATAACAGGCGGAATGCCAAGCAGTCACAGTTCATTTTCCATGGCGTTAACAATGAATGTCGGGTTGGTTTCAGGGTTTAGTTCTGTGGAATTCGCTATAGCCCTGGGTTTTGCAGGAGTAGTAATGTATGATGCCGCGGGTTTAAGAAGATCTGCAGGTAAAACAGCAGCCCTGCTTAATAAAATTGTGGAAGATTATTATTCAGAAAAAGATATAAAAACAAGCCAGGAAAAATTAATGGAAGTCCTGGGACATACTCCTTTTGAGGTCCTTATGGGAGCATTTTTAGGAATTTTCCTTGCCTGCTTTGTTCATTTTATTCTGTTTGCCGGGTAAGGAGCAGGCAATAAAAACTTACGCATTTTAAAATTTTTTGTTAATTCCTTAGTTATCTTTAAAAATTCCTTAAAATTTATAAAAAAGAGGCGCGCGGCGCAGCCGCGCGCCCTCCTCTAGGGTGGGCTGGGTGGGCGTTTTAAGGAATTTTTATCAAGCTATAATTATTTTTTAGCTAACCCGTCATTGGAGTTAATTACGACGACAGGTCATCCTGATCTGGGATGAGCTTTAAGATAGGTTTGCCTGAGCCTTTCCAGGGAAACATGAGTATAAATTTGAGTGTTGCTGATACTAGAATGACCGAGAAGTTCCTGAACTACCCGAAGGTCAGCTCCTTTTTCAAGAAGCCTTGTGGCAAATGTGTGCCGAAAAGTATGCGGGGATACTTTTTTAGCAAGTCCTGCTTTTTTTGCTGCACCTGTTATTACCCTGTGTATGCTTCTTTGCTGAAGCCTGTAATTGTTGCTGTTTATAAAAACCGCGGAAGATAGGGTTAGCGCAGTATTGTTTGCCAGAGCAGGTCTTACTTCCTGAATGTATTTTCTCAAGAATTCTTTTGCCCGTTCGTTTATAAGGACTATCCTTTCTTTTCCGCCCTTTCCGTGTACTTTTATCTCGTTTTCCTCAAAGTTTATATTTTCAAAATTAAGCCCGCAAAGCTCAGAGTTGCGCATCCCTGTTGCATAGAGGACTTCTAAAATTACCCTGTCACGAAAACTCGAAGAGGTTTTCATTTCTACCTGCTCTATTACTATTCTTGCTTCACTGTCAGTGAGAAACTCGGGCAGGTTTTTTACTTTTTTCGGAGTCCTGACATTTACGGCAGGATTTATTTTTACAAGTTTTTCCCTGTATAAATACCTGTAAAATGTCTTTATTGCCGCGATTTTCCTGGATACGGTCGTTCTGGAATAATTCCTGTTCAGCATTTCCATAAGGTAAGCCCGGATATTTTTATAAGTAAAATTACAAAAATCACTTCCCGCCCGGTCAATAAAATTTTTTAAATCTGAAACGTAAGCTTTTATTGTATGAAACGATAAATTCCTCTCGATTTCCAGATAAAGCCTGAAATCTTCCAGAAGCTGATGAGCAGGAATATTATTGAATCCCTCAAGTTTTGTTTTCATAAAGTTATTTTATAACATTGAGGCCGCCAGGCAAGTATGTTAAAAACCCTGATACAAGCCCGGGATAACTATAAGAGTTAATTGACACAGGTAAACCCGCTATTAGCTTTTCATTGCTGTTTTTATTTCTTTTAATTCCCTTAACTCAGACTGAAAAGGAGAAATTGAATTTAGCTTATTAATCACTGCGGGCACTTTTTCTATTACATAGTCGATTTCGCTATCAGTTGTGTACCTGCTCAGGCTAAACCTTATACTGCCATGTATGGCTGTAAACGGAATACCCATTGACCTTAATACGTGACTGGGTTCAAGATTGCCACTTGTACAGGCGCTTCCTGAGCTTGCGCATATACCAAGATCACTCAGGTGAAGAAGTATAAGCTCACCTTCAATGTATTCAAAACTGATATTAGTTGTATTAGGAACTCTTTTAAACCGGGAACCATTGACTCTCGCGTTAAATGAGTTTTCCAGTATCCCTCTTTCAAGGCGGTTTCTCATTTGTTTTATCCTGACTTCTTCATCTTCCAGGTATTTAACCGCCTGCTCTGAAGCTGCACCCAGGGCTACAATAGCAGCAACATTTTCAGTTCCTCCCCTGCGTCCTCTTTCCTGGTGTCCTCCCTGCATAAAAGGCGTAATTAATGTTCCTTTTCTTATGTAAATAGCTCCAATTCCCTTTGGAGCATGGATTTTATGCCCGGAAATGCTCAACATGTCTATCCGGGTGTCTTTCACGTTAATTGGAACTTTGCCTGCCGCCTGGACTGCATCGACAAAGAATAAAACTTCCGGATTCTTTTCTTTTGCTATCCCGGCAAGCTGTTCTACGGGAAAAATAACGCCTGTCTCGTTATTAGCCCACATTACAGAGATAAGAGCCGTGTTTTCATTAATGCTGTCTTTAAATTCATCAAGATCCAGCAATCCTTCTGAATTTACACCAAGATAGGTCACTTCATAGCCGTGGTTTTTTTCCAGGTGCTTGGCAACGTTTAACACGCAGGGATGTTCAACTTTTGTTGTAATAATATGTTTTTTGCGCGGGTCTGTAAGCCCTCTTAATGCCATATTACTGCTTTCAGTCCCGCAGCTGGTGAAAATAATTTCCTGGGGATCAGATGCACCAACTAATCCAGCTACCTGTTCCCTTGCTTTTTTAACGTAAGCCCCGACATCCCCTCCAAAATTATGCATACTTGAGGGGTTACCGTATTTTTCACCAAAAAACGGCAGCATTTGGTTTATTGCTTCATCGCAGACTCTTGTGGTTGCGTTATTGTCCAGGTATATAACTTTTTCAAACATTATTCATTCTCTTTACTTGTATTTAAGCTTCTACAACTTCTATATTTTCCCCGATGTATTCTTTAAGTATGTTCTCAACAAAATTTTTCAGGGTTAAATTGCTGCTCGGGCAGTTTTTGCATGCGCCCTGCAGGTTAACAAATATTTTATTATCTTCAATATCAATAAGCTCTATATCGCCGCCGTCTTTACGAAGCTCGGGCGCTACATTGCTTTCCAGGATTTTATTAACTTTCAAAATCAATTGAGTCTTTGTTAGAGGTTTTTCTTTCTTACCGTTATTTCTTTTTGAAGTTTCCTCATTCAGTATTTTTTGAAGTTCATCCTTGCATTTTCCGCAGCCTCCACCGGCTTTGGTGTAGTTTATTATCTCAATAACAGAATTCAAGGTATTTTCCCGTATAACTTCTTTGATTTTATCATCGGTTACTCCAAAACAACCGCAGATGATCTTGCCTTTAACTTTTTTTTCTGTGGTTTCCCCTTTAAAACTTGCAATAGCATCTTCAAGGGCTTCTCTTCCCATGACACTGCAGTGCATTTTCTGCTCGGGCAGACCTCCGAGAAGGTCAGCTATGTCCTGGTTCGTTATTTTCTCTGCTTCTTCAACAGTTTTTCCTATGAGCATTTCTGTAAGAATACTTGCACTGGCTACAGCAGAACCGCATCCGAAGGTCTGGAACTTAGCATCTGTGATGATTCCGTTATTATTAATTTTCAGATATAATTTTAGCGCGTCACCGCAGGTAATGCTGCCGACTTCGCCGATAGCATCCGCATCTTCCATTGAGCCCACGTTTTTGGGGTTTTTATAGTGTTCTTTTACTTTTTCTGTGTATTCCCACATATTTAATTACCTTTTTTTGTTTTTTATATACTATATCATCATTACTAAAATTATAAATTAAAAGACAAAATTAATGGAAATTTTAATAATTATTTTTTATTTAACCCTTCATTGGGGTTAAATAAAAAAAATTCCTTAAAACGCCCATGCGAAGCAGGCGCCCAACCACTATGGTGGGGTCCGCATTTTCGCAGCGAAGCGGGAGTTACAAAAACGAAAACTAAAACGTTTCCGTTTTTGTAACTCATTCCCACCCGCTCACCCAAAGGAATTTTTATTAAGCTATAATTGTTTTTTAGCTAACCCGTCATTGGGGTTAAATACAAACTCCTGTATTTATAACCCCTAAGTACACAAATTTATTTAAAATCTGCGGGTTGAATGATCCGGATTCTTCGTTAAGAATTATCCTCATTGCATCTATAGACTTCACAGGACCTCTATAAATTTTGTCTGATACAAGCGCGTCATAGACATCAACTATTGCAATAATTTGAGAAAATTCAGATATTTCGTCTTTTTTAAGACCTCTGGGATAGCCTTGTCCTTCCCATCTTTCGTGATGTTCAAGGGCAGGTTTTGCAATTTCTTCGGGTAAACCTAATTTTTCGACCAGATAATTATACCCCAGCTCAGTATGTTTTTTGACCAATATTATCTCTTCGTCTGTTAAAGGCTCTTGTTTGTATAAAATTTCCTTTGGAATCTGCATTTTGCCAACGTCATGAAGAAATGCCGAAAAAATTAAGTCTTTAATTTTATTTTTATTAAAACCAAGTTCCCTTGCGAGTATAGCGCTGATCATTGCCACGTTTAAACTGTGTGCAAATGTATAATAGTCGTGAATTCTGAGTTCATTGAAATTATTCACGTTTTTAAATCTGGTATATACTTCATTGAGTATTGATTCAGTAGCGTCAACACAGGGTTTTAAATCCATCGAGATAGAATTTATGGCGCTATAGATCACATTTTGAATTCCGTTTAAAAGAACTTGTTTTTTCTCCTCATCAACAACTGATTTAAATTCTTTTACAACATTTTTAGGCTCTAATTGTCTTATTGAGGAAGCTGCTTTCTCTACAGCCTGTTTTTCAGGAATAATACGATCTTTAAAAAGTACTGATGTTTTTGAAACGGTGTGCTCGGTAGCGCAAACTCTCTCGTGAACAGAAGTAATATCTGTTTTTGAAGCTTTCCTGTTAAGTTCAGTTTGATAGTGTTTTTGAGGTTCAATAAGCTTTTCATCGTATTGTACATATTCTTTTTTGTGTAATTCATTAAAGCCGTCTCTGCTTTTCTTTAGATCAGAGGGAATTTTTTCCTGCAGTTCGTTAAAGCCATCTCTTTTTGCTTTTTCAGCCGGCTCTTTTTCATGTAATTCATTAAAGCCGTCCCTTGTATAATCACCTGCTTCTTTTTCGTGCAGTTCATTAAAACCGTCTCGTTTTGCTTTAGCAGGGTCTTGTTTATCATCCTGCATTTCAAGAGGTTTTTTTTGTGAAATTGTTTTTTTTTCCTGATCTTTACAGATTAAAGGTTCTTCATCATTCCTGAAAATTTTAGTATGATTAAGCATCATAAAAATTTCAGGCGTAAATTCAGTACCTTTTTTATATATTAATTTTCCGTTTTCATTATAAAGATCACAATCAAGCTTTTTTAACCCGACAAGTTCCAATGCTATAACCTGCCTCATTGCTTACTCCCTTATCAAGTAGAGTTATATCTAAAAATAATTTCTATTTATTATTACAATTATATTTTAATTTAGTTTAAATATCAAATAATAATTTTATTACATAATAAAATCTTAAATATGATTTTATTTAAGATTTAAAATATGGCTGTTCTGAGGCATTTCCCTATGCGCCAGCAAACCGTAATCAATGCTGTCAACAATAGCAAGATAAGCTGCTTCATTAATGTTCCTGCTGACACCTACCGTATCCCACCTCTCAAAACCGTCTGAAGTTTCTATGTGAACACGGGTTTTTGCACTGGTACCGTCTGTTCCGTCCAGAATCCTTACTTTAAAGTCGCTCAGCTTAAATTTTTCTATGGCAGGGTAAAAAGGCTTAAGAGCAAGCCTTAGAGCGCTATCCAGGGCATGTCCCGGACCTTCCCCTTCTGAGACAGTATGTAAGATTTTCTCTCCCACTTTAACTTTGACGGAAGCTTCTGTATTAAGATAGCCCGTGCCCCTGGTATCCGTTAAAACAGTAAAACCTTTTAATTCAAAGTAAACAGGTTTTATGCCGAGAACATCCCTTAGCATAAGCTCAAAGGAAGCGTCCGCATCTTCAAAGGTAAACCCCTGCCATTCCAGCTCTTTTATTCTTTCGATAACTTTTTTAACATCATTATCGCTGAATTTGATGCCTATAGACATTCTGGAAACCTTTTCCTTTATCGAAGCAGCTCCTGACTGGTCGCTAATAAGGATTTTTCTTATATTACCTACTGATTCAGGATTTATATGTTCATAAGTACTGGACTGCTTCATGACTCCGCTGGCATGAACTCCGCCTTTATGGGTAAAGGCACTGCTTCCCACGTAAGGAGAGTAGCTGTTTGCCTTTTTATTGGCAATCTCACTTATCTGCCTGGAAGTTAAGACCAGTCCGGACAGGTTATTTCCCAGTAAATCCACATCCATTTTCAGCTGAAGCGTGGGGATTATTGAGCAGATATTTGCATTACCGCATCTCTCGCCGTAACCGTTTATTGTTCCCTGAATATGTGAAGCTCCTGCCTGAAGCGCAATTATGGAATTTGCCACAGCCATATCACCGTCATTATGGGCATGGATTCCTATCACCGCATCAGGAAGGCGTTTTACAACCGTTTCTGTAATTTCCTTTATTTCTGTTGGCAGGCACCCGCCGTTGGTATCGCAGAGGATTATTCTTTGCGCGCCCGCATTATGTGCTGCTTCCACCGCTTTTAGCGCGTATTCAGGATTTTTCTTATAACCGTCATAAAAATGCTCCGCGTCAAAGAATACTCTTTTTCCACAGTTTTTAAGGTAAGTTATGCTGTCTGAAATCATATTAAGGTTCTCTTCCTGCGTGGTGCGAAGGGCATGTTCCACGTGAAAATCCCAGGTTTTGCCGAATATCGTTATGATTTCAGTTTCAGCTTTAAGAAGCTGCTCGAGTATTTTGTCATCTTCCGGTTTGCCGTTTGCTTTTCTCGTACACCCAAAGGCTGCTATTTTGGAGTTTTTCAGCTCAAGACCTTTTGCCTGCTGAAAAACCTCGATATCTTTAGGATTAGCCCCGGGCCACCCAGCTTCTATGTAGTCAACCCCGAGTTCATCAAGCAGTTTGATTATTTTCAGCTTATCGTTTACAGAAAAGCTTATCCCTTCTGCTTGAGCCCCGTCTCTTAAAGTTGTATCATATATTTCTATTTTATTCATTTATGCATCATGTTCCTTTATGTGTTGGTGAATACTTATTGCAAGTTTAATTAAATAATAAAATACTATAAACACCATTATAGTCATAAAAAATGATGCAATAATATTAAGATCCATTTTAGTTCTCCTTTAACTTATTAATAAGTTTATTTATTGATTTGTTACAACAAATTATTTCATTTATGAAAAAAGCAAGAGGAAAAATGGAGAAAACTATAAAAAGTATTTTAGGAATAGTAAACCAGTTAAGCTCAAATGTCGTTGTTTTTAAAAATAACACTGAAAAGCCGCCAATGATACCTATAACGCTGATCCAGAGGTTACGCCGGATGTCTTTTAAATTTTCTATTTCTTCCTTTGTTTTCATACGTCTATTCTACTACTCTTTGTGTAAAAGAGAAGAAATTTTATCAAAAATTAATACTTTTTAAATAGCTGAAAGTTTTGTATAATTCTTGATATTAAACTGGGCTTCCCTGGAAATAGCTACTTTGCCTGAGCGTACAAGTTCCCGGATTCCCATAGGACGAAGCAGTTCTATCAGTGACCTGATTTTGGAATCATCGCCCATTGCTTCTATAGTGTAAGTTTTTGCTGTAACATCCACGATCTCAGCGTTAAAGATTTCTGCTATACGGATAAGTTCTGACCTGTCTTCGTCTTTTGCGGCAACTTTTACAAGGATAATTTCCCTTTCTATGCTGTTCTCGCCGGTAATATCCATAACTTTAAGCGTGTTTATAAGCCTGTTAAGCTGTTTGCAAATTTGCTCAATAACAGCATCATCCCCATATGTGACTATAGTAACCCTTGAATAATCCTGGTCCTGTGTCGGAGCAACAGTCAGGCTTTCGATATTAAACCCGCGTCCGCTGAAAAGACCCGCTATCCTGCTTAAAACACCGGCTTCATTTTGTACGAGAACTGAAAGTGTATGTTTCATTGCCTTTTTCCTTTATTTAGCTATTTTTAATTTGGCTAACTCAGCATAATTATTAGCTGTTACTACTTCAACGGTCGATAAATTCCTTTTTACGGAGCATACTTCGCCTTCGATACGTGCTATGCCTATCATCATTTTATCATGCTCTGCTTTATTCACTTCCGCTGAATGCATAAGAGCTCTTAATATCTGTGTATTTTCTTTAGTCTGGCTTTCCAGATTGTCGAACCTTTTTTCCTGGTTGTCAAATCTGTCTTCAAGATTATCGAATCTGTTTTCTAAGTTGTCAAATCTATTTTCCAGATTGTCAAATCTGTTTTCAAGATTGTCAAATCTATTTTCCAGATTGTCAAATCTATTTTCCAGATTGTCAAATCTGTTTTCAAGATTGTCAAATCTGTTTTCAAGATTGTCAAATCTGTTTTCAAGATTATCAAACCTGTTTTCCAGATTGTCAAATCTGTTATTTATATTCCCAATTTCTTCTAATATTTTATTTATCTTATCTTCCAATTTTTATCTCCTTTTATTTATTAGATCCTAATTTACCGCAAAATTTATAACTTTACAATTATCTAAGAGCAATTTTTTTCTTGAGAGTTCTTTATAAAAATGTAATCTATAAAAAACAAGGAGCAAAAAATGATTAGCTTTTCAGCAAACATGCCCCCCGTATAACAATAAGAGACATAAGAGATACTTATACTTCTCCAATAACATTTGGAGAAGACCCCCCTGAATATCCTCCAAAGAACTACAACGAAGTTATTCCAGGGTTCCTGGCTACCGGAGGGTGTATTTATGAAGAGTCAGAAATGCAATTTATTGCAAATCAGGGGTACAAGTCAATATTAAGCTTGTTAGATTCTTCTGATAAAAGTTTAATTACGAATTATAACAGAAAAAATCCAGATAACCAAATAGAATATTCCAGTATTAATATTGCTTTTTGGAAGCCTTTCAAAGATTATATTTCCTTATTAATTGAACAAGGTTCACTACAAGAGATATTTTCTGAAAATTCTAGTATTGAAAGAAATAATAAAAAAATATCACAAGATTTTATAGACCTTGTAAATAAACTACCTAAACCTATATATATGCACTGTTTAGCAGGAGAGTATGCCAGCGTAAATATGGCAAAAGTTGTCAAAGCAGCGATAAGAGCGGATAAAATAGAGCTTAATAATACTGCTATGAGTATTCGCCATTAATATCCTCGCAGCCTTCCTTGCCCATAAGTACGTTGCAAATAGGATCTCCTGCAAGTACCCAGGGGAATACAGCTTCCATTGAGTCGACTATAAAATCTACAAAGACAGGACCATCTGTTTCAATAGCTTTTATTATCGCAGAATCCAACTCTTCTTCTTTTGTTACTCTCATGCCTGTTGCGCCGTAAGCTTCAGCCAGCTTTACATAATCCGGGCTGGGAATGCAGGTATGAGAATACTGCTCATTAAACAGCCTTTCCTGCCATTGCCTTACCATTCCAAGGTAGCCGTTGTTTATGATAAAGACTTTAACGGGAATATTATTCTGCACGCAGGTGCCGAGTTCCTGGATATTCATCTGGATACTTCCGTCACCGGCTATGTTTATGACAAGCTTGTCTTTCTGTCCAACCTGAGCTCCGACCGCAGCAGGGAATCCAAATCCCATAGTCCCAAGCCCGCCTGATGTCACAAAGCGTCTTGGCTTGTCAAACTTGTATATAAGTCCGGTCCACATCTGATGCTGACCGACTTCCGTACAGATTACCGGGTCTTTATCCTTTGTAAGCTCGTAAATCCTTTTTATTACTTCAGCAGGGTTCATTCTGTTGTCTGTTTTGCTGAACCTTACCCTTTTTTGCTTCCATTCATTAATTTTATCAATCCACAATGCTTTTTTCCCGGCGGTTTTTGCAATCTCTTCGGGATTGATTATATTGAGCATGTCAGCAAGAATTTTCTTAGCATCACCTACTATTGGAATATCAACAGGAACGTTTTTACTTATAGAGCAAGGGTCTATGTCTATATGAATAATTTTTGCGTCAGAGCAGAATTTACTCAGCTTTCCTGTTACCCTGTCACTAAAGCGGGCGCCTATTGCAAATAGCGTGTCACAATTTGCTGTAGCCATATTTGCCCAGTAATTCCCGTGCATTCCCACCAGTCCGAGAGAAAGCTCGTCAGTTCCGGGATATGCGCCCGTTCCCATAAGGGTATTTGCAACCGGAATATTAAGGATTTTAGCCAGCTTTAAAAGCTCTTCTGCTGCATTAGAAGCTATAACCCCACCGCCGCAGAGAATTAACGGGTTTTCCGCTTTATATAAAAGATTCAGGGCTTTTGCAACCTGGAGAGGATGCCCGTTATAATTCGGGTTATAGCCGGGAAGGCTGATTTTTTCAGGATATAAGAACTCAGCTTTGTTGCTTAAAATATCCTTTGGCATATCTATTACAACAGGACCGGGTTTTCCCGTAGTTGCTATATGAAAAGCTTCTTTGATAATCCTTGGAAGGTCTTTTGTATCTTTAACAAGATAATTATGCTTACAGCAGGGTCTTGTTATACCTACAACATCAGCTTCCTGGAACGCATCGTTTCCTATAAGTCCCGATGCTACCTGACCCGTGAAAACTACTATCGGGTAACCGTCATAATAAGCGTTTGCAAGACCGGTTATAGTATTACACGCACCGGGACCGGAAGTTACCAGCGCGACCCCGGGCTTTCCTGTAACCCTTGAATAACCCTCTGCCGCATGAATAGCGCCCTGTTCATGCCTTACAAGGTAGTGTTTAATTTCCTTACAGTTATATAACTGGTCGTATATATTAAGTATAACTCCTCCGGGATATCCGAAAAGCTCTTCAACACCCTCTTTTTTAAGGCATTCAATAAATATTTCCGCCCCTGTAATTGTTTTTATTTCTTTTCTGGTCTCATTCCCTATAGATTCTTTCATTTTTGACATTTTTTCACCGTTTAAAACTTAATATACTCTTTTAAAATTTATAGTTTACACCAAACATTAAAAATAATCAGCTGTTAAATTTATACCAGAAATTCAGATTAAGGAAGTAACAAAAAATTCTTACGTAAAATTTTTTGATGCTTCCTTACATGCAGCATTTCTTATACTTTTTTCCGCTGCCGCAGGTGCAGGGATCATTCCTTCCTATACCGGGGCTTTTTTTAGTTGCTTTTTTCCCGCTGCCTGATGATAACTTCATTAAATTCTCAAAAGCCTCTGAGGAATATAGAACCGTCGGGGAAGAAAAGCTTTTATCCGATAGAAATTTATACTTGTAATCATGCAGAAGATTTTCAAAGTCAATTTCTTCTTTAATTCTTAAAATTTTCCTGACTCTCTGCAAAAAGCTGTCACCGAATCGATCATGCGCTTTTTTCAGGACAAAAGGCGGTATTCTTTCGTCATTTAGAAAACTTTTCACGCAATCGCGGTAATCTTTAACTGATTTATAATCCTCAACTTCAAATATTTTGCAGAAAGTCCCGAAAAAAGGAATTGTAAGAAGCCCGCTGTCAGGATCAAACATAACCCCGACATCATATGTTTTTTGATTATTTTCTTTTTTATTCAGGTCAAAATACTCATAATTTTCCGGTAATTCAGTAAGCTCTTCAAAATCGGTTTTTAAACCCTCATCATCCACATAATCATTAAACGCGTCTAAAAGAGCGTTAATTTTAGTGTTGAGAGTTATAATTTCCTGATTATTAAAGAATTTTTCAAACTTTTGCGCCAGGAAACTGACATTTTTCTCAATTTCCGCAAATTTATGCTCATTATCCCTGTATAAAAGGGAAGGGTCTTTCATCTGACTTGAAACAGCCAGCCTGTAAGCATTAATACTATCAGTGCTTTTAATTACACTATTAACGGAAAAAAGAAAAAATTCGCCTTTAAAGGGAATTACCCTGCATATAAGAAAATTCCCCCTGGAAACTCCGCGGTAATTAACCATTTTTATAAGGCTTTTTACATTGTAAGATTTTTCACTTACCAGATTATAGAGATCAAAACCCTCTTTATAAATATTTTTAACTTCAAACACTGAATTAATAGTATTTTTCAGCTCATTAAGCTCACTTTTTTCTTCATCAGTAAGCCCGGGATTTTTATCAATGTAAATATCAATTAATTTCTTGCCGCTATCGAAAGTTTCATCAAAAAAAAAGTCATAAAAAGTTTTTTCAGGCGCAGGGGTATTTTTAAAATTTTGAAAAGCCTGAGATATCTGTTTATCTGACTCTATAAAGTGATTTAAATCATTGTTTAATTTAAAGATCTTATCAGCCTTTTGCTCAAGGGTCTTCATTTTTTCTCCCAATTCAGGTGACGGTATGAATTTTTATCTGCAAAAAATAGAATACTGAAACGGTAAAGTCCATGCAATAGTCAGGTGTATCAATATTAACATAAAATTTTTAAAACGAATTTGCGAGCACTGAAAACAAGTGAATTTGATTTTTTCAGATATTTTACTCGAATCGCTAATTAACTCGAATCACGAATTATATTTTTTGAAATTTTCTCAAAATCTCCTGGTCTCCCGAAATTGAGTTGATAACACCCAAATTG
>JANQEP010000010.1 GCA_028278305.1 Candidatus Gastranaerophilales bacterium | reverse complement strand
TGAATGAGGCTATGCTCCCGCTTACGCAGAGCCGCGCGCCTCTTTTCTATAAATTTTAAGGAATTTTTATCAAGCTATAATTGTTTTTTAGCTAACCCGTCATTGGGGTTAATTATTATGAACGGGCGAGAATTAAGCTTTTTTCCCTGTTCATTTTATCCATTCTCTGGCTTTTGCCCGTTTTCGCAAGTGAGGTGAATTATCAAGAAAAAATTAAATTTAAAAAATTTTTTAAAAAAGTGTTGACAGAACACTTCTTTAATTTAAAATATACTTAAGGTTGTTAAATAACCAAAATCAATAAAGCAGATTAAATTATACTTCATATAAACACACACAAACTCAAAGCGGAAGAAGAGAACATAAGAAAGCAGAGATAATTTTTAGCCACCAGAAGGTGGTTTTTTTTTATTCAAAAAATAAAATTTAAAAAACCGCCCTTAAAAGAAGAACGGTTTTTTAGATCTTATTTTTTAATCTAATATGATTTTCTTAGAAACTCGGGGATATCAAGCATTGAGCTTGCTGTATCCTGTGTGCTTTTCTTTTTAAAAGATGTGTTTTGGTTATTTCCTGATGAATAGAACATTGAGAACGGATCTTCCGCTTTTTTCTGGTTATTTTGAGGCTGAAGATCAAAACCTGTAGCAATAACAGTAATCTGAACTTCTCCCTGGATTCGATCATCAACAACTGAGCCGAAAATTACTATAGCATCTTCAAGAACTGAGCCATGAATAATTTCAGCGGCTTCATAAACTTCGTGAATAGTCATATCCGAACCGCCTGTGATGTTGAAGATGACTCCGCTTGCACCCTGAATTGAGGTTTCAAGAAGAGGTGAATTTACGGCGATCCTGGCGGCTTCAAGAGCTCTTCCTTCACCGCTGCCCCGACCTATGCCCATAAGAGCGGAACCTGACATTTGCATTACGGATTTAACATCTGCAAAGTCAACGTTTATAAGTCCCGGAACGGTAATTATGTCGCAAATTCCCTGAACACCACGCAGAAGAATTTCATCTACCACGTAGAAAGCTTCTCTCATGGTAGTTCTTCTTTCTACAACCTCAATTAGTTTGTCGTTAGGTACGACAATCAGGCTGTCAACGCTTTCTTTAAACTGCTCAAGCCCCTGGTTAGCCTGGTTCATTCTGCGGCGTCCTTCAAAGCTGAATGGTTTTGTTACAACTCCGACAGTAAGAGCTCCGAGTTCTTTTGCAATTTGTGCAACAACAGGTGCAGCGCCGGTGCCGGTTCCACCACCCATCCCTGCAGTGATAAACACCATATCTGCTCCGTCAATAGCAACCATAATATCATCACGGCTCTCTTCTGCGGCTTTTTCCCCTTTTGAAGGGTCTCCCCCGGCGCCAAGCCCGCAAGTTAATTTTTCTCCGATTTGAATTCTGTTACCTGCGTTAGACATCTGTAAAACCTGTGAATCTGTGTTCACTGCCCAGAAATCCACACCTGCTAACCCTGAAGCGATCATTCTGTTAACAGCGTTTCCGCCGCCGCCGCCAACTCCTACAACTTTGATATTTGCCTGACCCGCAATCATCTCTCTGGCATAAGAATCTACCAGACTTTCGTTTAAATTTGTTGAATTTGAATTACCATTCACTTATTCTTAACCTCTTCATTTATTATTTACTTTACCGGTATTTTAAGGATAACCTGTATTTTATCTGCCTTTAATTAAATAATATATTAACACCTAAATCTGGAATTTAAATAACTTATAAGGAACCTGAACCTTTATTTCTGGATTAAAATACTCCTTACTGCGATTATTTAATTATTTTGACGTTAGTATATCAAAAAAATCCAAAATTTCTAAATTATTAACAAACAAAATATCAAGGATAAAAATCCCTTTTAACCGGCTAACCAGGCTTATCTTAAATGCAATCAGGTAATATAAGTCCTGGTAATATTGTTAAATTTTGTAAATTTTTTATAAACAAAAAATTTTAAAGAACTTCCGGGACTGTTTTCGATTATTTTACTGTTCCGTATAAATCGTATTCTGAGGCGGACGTGATTTTTACACTAACAATATCACCCGGGTTCAAGGTTTTATCTGTATCTATATAGACCAGACCGTCAACTTCCGGCGCGTCACGGTAAGTTCTGCCGACTACCCGGTTTCCAGAACCCACAGTCTCGATTATGGAAGGGATTTCCCTGCCTATTAAAGATTTATGAATTTCATGCGAAATAGTTTGCTGAAGCTGCATAATCTGTTTTTTCCGGAATTTTTTGATTTTTACCGGAACTTGAGTCTTCAGGCTGTATGAAGGCGTATTTTTTTCCCGTGAATACTCGAAAACTCCGAGTTTATCAAATCTGTATCGCTGAACAAAATTATACAAATGCTCAAAATGCTCTTCGGTTTCGCCGGGAAAGCCGGTTATAAATACTGTTCTTATTGCGGCTTCGGGCAATTTTTCCCTGATTTTTTCGATTAACATGCCATTATCAATTACAGGACGCCGCATAAGCTTTAAAATTCCGGGATGCGAATGCTGCATAGGGATATCAATATAATTCACAACTTTTTCCAGCCGTGCTATTGTGCTTAAAAGCCTATCTTTTAATGATGAAGGGTAAAAATACATTGTCCTTATCCAGGAGATCTCGTCTATATCGTTCAATTTTTCAAGAAGCTTATCCAAAACAGGTTTTCCATAGATATCCCTGCCGTAATTCGTAGTATCCTGGGCTATGAGGATTACTTCGCTTAAACCTTCTTTTGCAAGGACTTTGGCTTCTTTGACAATTGATTCTATCCGCCTGCTGCTGTATTTTCCTCTTAAAGACGGAATAATGCAAAATGCGCAGGAATAATCACACCCCTCTGCAATTTTAATGTAAGCACCGGCTCCGGCAGATATGTGAAATCTTTTTGTATTATCTTTATAATTGTACTCAGGGTTTTTAGAGACATCAAATACTGTTTTTTTACTGTTTATTATATTATCGAGAATTTCGCCTATTTTCTGGAAATCTCCCGTGCCTGCAAAAGCAAGGGCTTCAGGGATGGCTTGCTGAAGTTCCTCCCTGTATTTTTGAGCAAGACAGCCTGTTATTATAACTTTCTTTTTTGACTCTGCAAGAGCAAGTATTGTCCTGACGGATTCTGTTTCAGCTTCTTTTATAAAAGAACAGGTATTAATTATTACAATATCAGCGTTATTTTCATCCAGTACTATTTTATAGCCTTTACTATCCAGGATTCCGAGCATGTTTTCTGAATCAACAAGGTTTTTAGGACATCCGAGGCTTATGAGTCCTATTGTTGGTTTTATTTTCGGCATTTTAACAATATAATGTTCTAATCACCCTAATATTTTAACTGATACAGGAAAAATTAAAATTTTAAAACGCGTAAGTTTTTATTCCTTACCCTTTAACTCGAATCGTTTAGTACTAATAATTTTTTCATAAATTGTTACACTTCCTTAAGATAAATAAAGTATATAGGCAAATTTTTTTAAAAACTTTTGTTTATATTAATAGGGCTATATTTTTTAAGGGAAGTATAAGTAAAGGAAGTAATGTATAGTACAGGCGTAAATCCAAATCAAGATATGAAAAACTACAGCGTTCCTTCAAAGGATGTAGGGGCTGTAAATATTTATATTACCAATCCCGGAATAAATCAGCCGCCGCCTTATCCTACTCCTCAATATTATTATTCTTACCCGCCGCATTATTACCATTACTATACACCTCAATATTACTATTGGAATCAGCCTCAGGCGAAAAAACCCATAGCCTCCCAGAGAATAGAAAAGGAAGAGCCGCCAAAACCGGAGCAAACACCTGAAAAAACAGAACCTGAGAAAAAATTAACTCCGATAACCGAAGAGTTAGTATATAGCCTGAGTAATCTATTAACTCAAGGCGATAAAGAGTCAAGAATTCAGACTATTGCCAGGGTACTGAAATTATTAAGGGAAGACCCGGAAAACAGGAAAAATGACCCGAGATTAATCGGCTTAATTAATACAGCGCTTCATCCGAACCAGCCTGATACAGTTCAGACAGCAGCAATTATAGCTTGCAATAACGGACTTGTTAACGGAAATGAAATTACCGCCCAGCTTTTAACTGCTAAAGCAGGTGAAAAAGATATATACGGAACTGATTCACTGGCAGCATCAGCCCTGAGCAGAATGTCAGATCCGGGACAAAGATTAAACTTAATTTCAAGTTAGGAGATAGATAAATGACTTCTGTACCACCTTCAATGGCACCAGGTATGGTAAATCCACCATCAGGCGGACCAAATTCTCAAGGATCAGGTTCTTCCGGCAATACCTCAAGAAACACTTCAGGTAACGGCAGAACTTCCCGGGTTGGCAGAGTTATGAGAACTATAGAGAAATATCCCAGAATTAGATGCGGAGTAATTGGGGTAGTAGCTGGGGGAGCAGCGCTTTTAACCGGATACAGCATATTAAAAGACGGTTATGAAAAAGGTATGAGAAACGCAAAAGAAAGATTAGGGCAATATTATGCTGATCTTTTTGTTAGTACAAATTCATCCCCAAGATACAGCCATCTTTTTGAAGGTATGAGAAAATCTATTTTAGATTTTAAATTTGATGATTCTGTTTATCCTGCATTTGTAAGGACAAAAAACGTTATATTTTCCACATTAGGAGAAATTCCCAATAATCTTCTTTCCATAGGACTAACAGCCGGCGCAGCGATTCCATTGATATTTAAAGGAATGAGGAACAGCACCACCGGCATAGCAGTAAGCGCAATATCAGCAGGACTCCTTCTGGCTGAGGGCACAAAAAACTTTGTAAAAGAATTTTTCAATGCAGGCAAAAAAAGTTTGTAATATTTGTTAATAATTCGAAAAAAATAAGCAATTAAAAAAATGTTTGAGCTTTAAATTAATTAGTTGGAAAAACAAGGAAGAATAATACAAAAATATAATATTGAAGCAAAGGGGAAATAAGATGACATTAGATTACGTAAATCCAGGAATCCCGTTAATACCACCGAATGCATACCCGGCAAATCAAGCCGGATATGGACAAGTGCCGCCATGGGGCATGCCCGGCAGTCCAACGGTTCAACAAAATTCCGTAATGTCCGGAATACCATACAATACTGTCTATGGAAATCAGGCACCTCAATATCCTCAGCAAGCTCCTTCTTATTCTGCGGTAAAAATTGATATTAACGGAGCAAGCGTAGGCACAGGAGGAAGCCAGGCACCTCCGGCAATGCCAATGTATCCCGGAAGAGCACAAATGATTAATCCTACGCCGCAGTATCTTCCGACTTACATAACCGCACCGCCTCAACCGGTTGCATTTCCGGTAGGTGTTAATGACATGCCTGTACCTCCTTATATAATGCCTCAACAAACAGCAGGTGCAATGCCTGTCCCGCCGCAAATACCTCAAATGATCCCGCCGCCTGCGATAAATCAGCAGCCAATGCAGCAGGTTCAGGGTGTACCTGTAACGCCGGTACCTCCGCAGCCTGTTCCGGTAAACACGATGGTGCAGACTTCACCGCAATTACAACCGCCGGCACCGAACCAACAAGTTATGAACGAACCGGCAGCACCTCCATCTTCACAGCTAAGCCAGGTTGATCCTGCAGTCCAGCCTTTATTTCAGGCTATAAGCGCTATAACACCCGAGCAGGGACAACAGGTCTCTTTCGCTCAACAGGACCAGGCTATCAGAACTATTGCCCAGTATGCGGAAACATTCCGGGCAGCCAATGAGATGATTAAGGCTGACCCTGGCAATTCAATGGCAATTGAAGCTAAAAATAAAGCAGATACTCTCATAAAACCATTAATTATAGACGAAAAAGTATTTAAAGGACTGGTAAACATAGCCACAAATGATACATCAACCCTGTCAGGTGCAGAAAAACAGCAGGCTGAATCAAATAAACAAATAAGCATGTGGACACTCGGAATTCTTCAAAAAGTCTTCAGGGAAGAAGTGAACCATGAACTTCAAAAAGAAGGTATTCCACCGATGTCATTGGGAGAAGTGCCCGGGATATCACAAATAGTGGGTAATATTAAGTCAGACCCAAACCCTAACATCAGAAAAGCCGGAGTTTTAGCCCTGATGGAAGCTGCAGACCGTAATAACCCGGAAGACATTAAATTAATTAATATAATATTAAATACAGCAATTGAACAGGATAATTCACAGGAGGTGAAAGACCTTGCTCAAGACACTTTAAAAGACTTACAAAAAGCTTAATTTAATAAAAAAACCATAGAGAAAGACCTTTCCAGCGACCACTTAATCTGAGTGGTCGTTTTTATTTTTCTTCGCTGTTTAAAACCTGGTTTTTTTCCGGTTTTAAAATTGAAACGGTCTGAGTTTCTTTTATATCAGTGCGGCATTCTATTAATTTTTGCTTTAGTTCCTCACCGGTACTAGGATCATAAATAAGTTTTTCAATAAATGCCGTATTAATCTTAAATGCCTTATCCTGTAAATCCGCCTCATTAACCAATGTTTTAACTGTTTTTATATCATAGCTATAGATTGCTTTTGAAAAACAGGTAAGTGTTTCGCCTGTAGTTGAGGTGATTTCCTTTCCGTTTTCCTGGAAATAGAGTTTAAATATTGACTTTAAATCAGCCATCTCAGATTGAAGCATTTGAATCATACTCTGGATTCTCAGATATCTTTCGAACAGATAATCCATGTTATCAAGCTGGGATAGCTGCCAGGTGCATTTTTTTTCATAAAAATGCCTTAAATGCGGGTAAACATATGCAAGCGCTTTAGCATCAGCCATTGCACGGTGCTTAACGGGAAAATCAATATTAAACCGCCTTAGCAATGAATCCAGCCCGTGGGATTGCTCTTCAGGGAATACTTCCTTAAACATATGGAAAGTATCAATTTTAGGGTTGGAAATATTTTCCCCGTATAGCTCCCTGTTTGCCTGGTTAAGAAAGCTATGGTCAAAAATTGCGTTATGGGCAACTATAGGATAATCCCTGATAAAATTACGGATTTCTGGCATTGCCTCTTCGATGGTCGGCGCGCCTTCTACCATATCAGTGGTTATACCGTGAATTTCAATACTTGATTGCCTGATCTCCTGTTGAGGAGAAATTAACATTTCCAGCTCTTCTGTTATTTGATTATCAACAAGCTTAATTCCTGCAAACTCAATGATTTTTTCTCTTTTATAATCCAGACCTGTTGTCTCAAGGTCAACTACTACTTTTATATCCTGATTCTCTGTACTCATAAGCAATGTATTTTTCTGTTATTTTCACCAAAATAATAACATAATCAGGATATATAGAAAAATTAACTAACCCGTCAATGGGGTTAACTAATATGCTAAAGCGCCAGTAAAATGACAATGAAGAATTTACCCTCTATTTGAATGAAATTTTTATTTTTTTTAAATTTCCCTGAAACTTTAATCGATAAAAAAGAAGAGAGAGGTACAGGGACAAATGTTTCACAGTTCAATATCAAAACATAGCACGGTTTTAATAAATGTATACCGCATTTAATTAATTCAACCATGCCAACCGCTATAGAGCGCAAGTTTTTATAAAAAATCTGGACTTGATAAGGAAAATCATTAAAATTTTATGAGATAAAGTAAAAAGGAGAGGAAATGAAGGATAAATTTGTTCCCAGGCTAAAACTACAGGCTGATATAACTGAAACCAGGATAAATACCCTGGAAAAGCCTATGAGAATTGATAACATCGGAACTTCTGATGAAATTCCCAGGTTTAAGGAAGTTTTTACAGATGTTGTACAAAACTTTGACCAGACAATGAAAGCGCCTGACCAGATAATGGAAGGTGTCATGACGGGCAGGGGAACAGATATTCACGATGTAATGATTGCAATGAACAAAGCCAGTATGAGCGTACAGATAGCAACAAAGATGACATCAAAAGTAATACAGGCATATGAGAAAGTAATGTCCATTCAGTTGTAAAATTATTAAGGAAGGCTTAAAGGAGAGGGTAAAATTTGAATCCTGATGCAATTTTGAAAAACAGAAAAGTACTGATCGCTATAATTACAGCAGCAATCCTGCTTGTTATACTGATCATAGGAATTATTCTCAATAATACTTCAGGAAGAGGCGAAGATAAGGTTGTAGCCCCGAAAGTTCAAAAAATAAGGGAAGATATAATACTTCTAACAACGAACGATGTTGGAAAAGCTCTTGAAATCCAGGCTTTGCTTGCAAGAGAAGGTATAACAGTAAGACAGAAAAAGCAGGGAACTAAAATTGACCTGTTTCTTGCAAAAGAAGACAAAATTACCATGAACCAGCGTGATAATGCAATTATTACCATTGTTAAAAGCGGAATAATGGATAAAAACATAGGTCTTGAAATTTTTGATAAGGGAGATTTTACATCTTCCAGAGAAGACAAGAGAATCAGGCTTGCAAGAGCTATAAACGGTGAGCTGGCAAGGCTTATCAAGAAGATTCCCGGTATAGAAGACGCTTCAGTATTTGTTTCAATTCCAAAAGATACAATTTTTACCTCAATGAAACAGCCTGCAACTGCGACAGTTCAGCTTGTTTTACCTCCAAGTGCGGAAAAGCTGGATAGAAATATGATAAGAGCAGTTAAAAACCTTCTTCTTGGCAGTGTAGACAGCTTAGATGCAGAGAATATATCAATTACCGATACAAACGGAAACGTATATTCAAGCATAATGAATGCAAGCGACGATATGATGAAGCTTCTTGAAGATAAAGACAGCTATATGAAGAAAAAAATCATAGCACAACTTGATAAACTTATTGGAAAAGGAAATTATGTAGTAACAGTAAGCACATATTTAAGAGAAACCCCGGTTCAAAAAGATGAAATTCTCTATGATCCTGAAGCCAGTACCATAGGAGCAAAACAAAAATTCACTGAAAACCTGGGAGACCGCTCAGAAGACACAAATAAGCTCAGTGGCGCGGTAAGTTCGTACTTGCCGGGGAATGTATCAAATCCGGAATCAAAAACCAACAGGAATTATAACAGAGAAGCTGAGGAATTAAGCTATAAGGTAGGACAAACCCGTGTTTCTGAGCTGAAAGGTCCGGGAGTTCTTGAGGAAATATCCATAGCAGTCACTGTAAGCAAAGGAGCACTTCCGGCAGGAATGGAGATAGAAGCGCTAAAAAATCTTGTAGCAATGTCAGCCAGTCCAAAAGCCCGGGCAGAAAATGTTCAGATAGCTTTTTCAGACAAAATCAGGCCGTATTTAGTCCAGGAAAGACCTGTACAGCTTCCTCAGGTTGAGGAATCAGGAAATCCCTGGTGGACAGTTGCTGCTATTCTTGGTGTTCTACTGCTTATAGGTCTGGTATTTATTTCAGGAAGGGCAAAAGACGCGGTTAATAAACACAAAAAACAAATTGATTCTATTGTGGAAATAGCTAAAAAACAGGAAAAAGCAATAGAAGAAGCAAACCAGAAAACTGTGCAGCTTCATCAAATCCAGCAGCAGCTGTACCAGCAGATTTCTTCAGGTCAGCTGCAGGTTACTCCGCAGCAGGCAATTCCGCAGGCTCCTGCTCAGACTGTAGACGAGATTTCTTCGGATGTAACAGAGGACATCCCCGAAGAAGAGCTGGCAACTACCCTTAAAAGCTGGATAGAAAGATCAGGTTAGTTTTAAGGAATTTTTATCAAGCTATAATTGTTTTTTAACTAACCCGTCATTGGGGTTAACTACATTTTTTTTACTGCTTAACCCAGACTAAGTCCGCAACAAAGATTAAGAGACTGCCCGGTGATCCCATATGCAGAATCAGATATGAGGTATTTAACGAGTTCCGCTATTTCATCAGGATTAATCCAACGTCTCTGGGGAATCATTTCCAATTGCTCTTTTTCACCAGGTTGACCCTGGTTTACGAATGCATTTTCCGCAAGATCAGTTTTTACCCATCCGGGGTTAATTACATTTACGGTAATTCCGGATTCTGCAAGCTCAAGTGCAAGCGATTTACTTAAACCTATAAGACCTGCCTTGGTTGCAGAATATAAAGAAGCATTTGCCTCACCTACCGCTCCGCTTATCGAGCCTATATTTATTATTCTCCCCCATTTTCTCGCCTTCATTTCCGGAACTACAAACTTGCATAGCTCATAGGGAATCTGAAGGTTAAGCTTTACTAACCTCTCAATTTCTTCAGAAGGAGTTTTTTCAATATTTGACCATACATATAAACCTGCGTTATTAATCAAAACATCAATATTTTCCAGAATATCAACGGCAGACTTATAGAGCCTGGAAGAAAAATCTGCTTCGAGAAGGTCACCTGCAATAAAACCACTGGGTTTTATTTCTTTTGAAACCTCAGAAAGCTTTTTTGCGTTTCTTCCTGTAATTACAACCTGATGACCTTCCTCAGAAAGTTTTTTTGCTGTTGAAAACCCTATTCCTTTTGAGCTTCCTGTTATTAAAATCTTTTTTTTCATACAAAACAAGACCGGATGTTACAGTTTACAGAATTTAGTAGTTTTTATTGCTTTCATATAAACCAGTCATATCAGGCATCATCATATTGGAAATCATTGTCTGCATAAATTCAGGGTCTATATTGCCCTGCTGGTTCTGCATCATCATAAGAAAAGGCAGCATGTTCATAGCGCCTGAGCCTTGCTGTAATCCCATATTGCCTCCCATTGAAGCAGCGAGCATGTTCATCTGCATCAACTCAGGGTTAAACCCGCTGCCGGGATTTGCACTAAGCCCGGCTCTGGCAAGGGTCTGATAAGCCTGTGATATTTCCTGAGATGTGGGTCTTGAGGATTTATCAGGGGTAAAATCCTCAAATTTTTCAAGATCATTTGCTTCTATTTCCCTGCGGGAATTTACCTGGTCTATTATATATTTAAGTTTTCTTCTCTTAATATCTTCCTCAACATTCTCTGAATACAGTTTATTTTGAAAATTATTCTTAAGCTTTTTATCTAAAGGTTGATCTTCTATGGTTTTTTCAGGATACAGGCGCTCTTTTCCAAGTTCCGCCAGTGCTGCAAGCTGGGAATTCGGGTCAATAAATATTACCCTGTTATAAGCAGCCTCAGCCTCATTAGATTCTCCTATTTGTGCATAAGAAATAGCAATGTAATAATGAGCAAGCATACTTCCCGGATTGACTTTTATAATTTTTTTCATTGCCTGTATTGTTCCAAGATAATTTTTTTCCTTATAGTATTTAATCCCCTGTAATAAGAGATCCTGGTAATCATCAGCAAAAACCGGGGAAGTCATAAAAATAATTAATATGAAAGTAATTAAAAATTTTTTCATCTCTCTGGTTTCCATAAAATTTTTATCTCAAGCTCTAATATTATTTTAATGATTATATCAGACAAAGCAATCCTTAATTAGTTTTAAATTTTTATCCGAACTCGAAAAAACTCTTATTAGCATTATAGACACTCTTTTAACAAGCTGAATTTAAATAAAAATCAACTGTGTGGAGTATATATTTTTGTTAAAATATTAATAAGGGTTTTAAAACTTTCTTGAAGAGTTTTAAGAGACTTATTTAAAAAAAAACAAACATATAAAGGCTGTTCATATATGTGAATGAAATGTCTTTGTATAAGTATCTGAAAATATGCAATATAGCTATAATATAATACAGAATTGTCTAATAGCTTAAGTTTGTTGTTCAGGCAAGTCAGAGTTAGTGGTAGATAAAGCAAGGATGGGTGAGAACACTGAAAATAAGAATTAAGGAAACTGCAAGAGTAAAAAAAGGATGGAGTCTTTACAGACTGGCAAAAGAACTTGGATTACCGCAGCAAACAGTATATTCCTGGGCAAACGGCAGAACACAGCCTTCTTACGACAATATGGACAGATTATGTGAAATTCTAGGATGCAGAATAGGAGACCTGTTCAAAGCTGAAACTTCCGGAGAAAAACTCGGTATTGCGGTTAACAGCGACTGAAACATAAAAAATCCGCTATAAAAATTTTACAAAATTGCCCGAATTCACCACACATATATATAATGTGTGGTGAGTTTTATTTTTTTATCTATAAATGATAGGTAACTAAACATCTATTAAGACAGGTTTATCAAGGGGGGCA
This sequence comes from Candidatus Gastranaerophilales bacterium, assembly GCA_028278305.1. GTDB lineage: Bacteria > Cyanobacteriota > Vampirovibrionia > Gastranaerophilales > UBA9971 > JANQEB01. Next base: position 2,872 of record JANQEP010000010.1, on the reverse strand, counting down.
TATAAAAATGGAAAAAAAATTTGTAAAAATACCATCCCTTCAGGAATATGCAAGGAAAAAAAGAAAAGAGCGGGTAGAGTTTATGGACTACGAGAGCTGCCATTATTGCGAATTTTACAGAAAAGAAAATGAAGTTTGCCTGGCAGGGGGAAATATAGCAAGATTAAAAGATATTTCATTCTGTCCTGTTTCCAAAAGGGTTCTTAACCAGGCTCATTAATCCGAAAAAGGCATTGTAAAAAATAATAAAGCGTTATTTAACAATATGCCGAACACTTAAATATTTATGTTATAACATGCATACTATTATTTAATATCAAACCTGAAGGAGAGGATAGCCTGTGACTTCTAATTTATCAGAAGCTGTAAAACTTACGGAAAACGCCAGGACAGTTTTAAACAAAAGATATTTAAAAAGAAATAGCGAAGGAAACCCGATAGAAACCCCGGAAGATATGTTCCGGAGAGTAGCTGAAACTATTGCCAGCGCTGATAAAAATTTCGGTAAAAATGAGGATGAAGTCTGGGAAATTGCTCAAAATTTTTATGAAATGATGACAGACCTGGCATTTATGCCGAACAGTCCGACATTAATGAACGCAGGCAGGGAACTGGGTCAGCTTTCAGCATGTTTTGTGCTGCCGGTAGAAGATTCCCTGGACCAGATATTTGAAACAATAAAAAACACGGCACTTATTCATAAAAGCGGCGGAGGAACCGGTTTTTCCTTTTCAAAGCTAAGACCTAAAAATGATATAGTCAAAACAACAATGGGAGTTTCATCAGGTCCTGTATCTTTTATAGAAGTTTTTAACGCTGCAACTGAAGCTGTTAAGCAGGGCGGCACAAGACGCGGCGCTAATATGGCTATATTAAGGGTTGATCATCCTGATATTCTTGAGTTTATCAATTCAAAATTTGAAGGAAGCAGGCTAAACAACTTTAATATCTCGGTCGGCATAACAGATGAGTTTATGGAAGCTGTAAAAAACGACACCGAATATGATTTAGTCCATCCGAATTCTAAGGAAGTACAAAAAAAACTGAAAGCAAAAGAAGTTTTTGATCTTATTGTAGACCATGCCTGGAGAAACGGTGAACCCGGCATTGTGTTTGTAGATAATATAAACAAATACAACCCGACACCCGAGCTGGGACCTATAGAATCCACAAATCCCTGCGGGGAAGTCCCGCTTCTTCCTTATGAAGCGTGTAATCTGGGATCTGTTAACCTGGCTCAAATAGTTAAATGTGAAGATGACAGCAAGCCGGAAATTGACTGGGAAAAGCTGGAAAAAATCACCAGGCTGGCAACGCGCTTCCTTGACAATGTTATAGAGGTTAATAATTACCCGCTGCCCCAGATTACCGAAATGGTAAAAGGCAACAGAAAAATCGGTCTGGGAATAATGGGCTGGGCTGACCTTCTTATGGCTCTTGATATGTCTTATGACTCAGAAGAAGGTACAAACCTTGCTCTTCAGGTTATGGAATTTATTGACTATCATTCAAAAATGGAATCTATAGAGCTTTCAAAAGAAAGAGGGGAGTTTCCTAACTTTAAAAACAGTGTTTTTGACGGGAAAAATTTCCTTTATGAAAAATACAAAGGCAGATCAGGCGGTAAAATCCCTGAAGATGCCTGGAGAGAGCTGGACCGGCAAATACAGGAGTATGGCATTAGAAATGCTACAACTACATGTATTGCTCCTACAGGAACCATAAGTATGATCGCAGGGGCTTCCTGCGGAATTGAACCTTTGTTTGCCCTTGTTTTTACAAGGCATATTATGGATGGAACCACGCTTTTAGAGGTCAATCCGATATTTGAGAAAGCTATTAAGGATGCAGGCATTTATTCGCGGGAGTTAATGGAAAAAGTTTCCAAGCATGGCACTGCCCAGGGAATAGATGAAATTCCCGAGGATATACAGCGGATTTTCGTCACATCACATGATATATCTCCCTGCTGGCACGTAAAAATGCAGGCAGCTTTCCAGCTTCATACTGATAATGCCGTATCAAAAACGGTTAACTTTGTAGAAGAAGCCTCAAGGGAAGATATTGCCCGGACTTATATTCTCGCATACGAGTCAGAGTTAAAGGGAATTACGGTCTATAGGAACAATAGCCGGTTTAACCAGGCAATGCAGATTAAATCAACTGATAAAGAAAGCCCGGGTAAAGAAGAAAAACCTGAAGAGCAAAAACAAGACTGCCTGTTTAATGAATCTGAACCTGATAAAAAATGGGTAACTCCAAGGGAAAGACCCAACCTGACTTTTGGAATGACAGATAAAATCCAGACAGGCTGCGGTCCTTTGTATGTAACCATAAACACTGATGAAGAGGGACTTTGTGAAGTATTTGCAAGAATAGGTAAATCCGGAGGCTGTGCAACCAGCCAGGCAGAGGCAACAGGAAGAATGATCTCGATTGCACTGCGTGCAGGCGTGGATATTAATTCAATAATAGACCAGCTAAAAGGGATTCGCTGCCCGGCGCCTTCTTTTACAAAAGGAGGAGTGATTTTATCCTGCTCAGATGCTATTGCCAAAGTTCTTGAAAGAAATACAGATAAAATTCCCGAATTAGTAGGTATTAAAAACGGCAATACTTTTCTAACTTTAGAAGAGCAGGCTAATACAGAAAAAAATATAAGCAAACTCGATATAGGACTTTGCCCGGAATGCCCGGATTGCGGGGCAATGCTGGAATTCAAGGAAGGCTGCGCAATGTGCAATAGCTGCGGCTTTTCCAGATGCAGTTAAGAGGTTGATTCGAGCCAGATTGCTCTGAAAACCTAAATTTTTTGATGAAGTATGAATTACTGAAGGAAGCAATAAAAAAATCTTACGTAAAATTTTTCAAA
>JANQEP010000127.1 GCA_028278305.1 Candidatus Gastranaerophilales bacterium | reverse complement strand
TTTGCCAAAACCCACCCACAGCCACCCCATAGGTGGAAAAGAGACTCCGCCTCTTTTCGATTCTCTATAATTTTTTGGCAAATGTTGCATAGTCATATCCTGACTTTTGACTAATTCGCGACTCGGGTTAATTAAAAGAAATATATATTTGCGATTAAGAAAAAATTCCTGTATGTTATATACATAAGGAGGAATTTATAATGTTCAAAAGACTTATTTATTCAGTAATTTTTTTCAGCGCGGTTTTTCTTATATTACCCTCAGCAGCAATTGCTGAAGATGATTCGAGTACAATTACTTCGACAGCTATGGCTTCAACCGAAGTTGAACCTGATACTGCCAGCTTTTCCGCGGCAGTAGTCACTGAAAATAAAAACCTGGACCGGGCTATAGAAGAAAATAATAAAAAATCCCAAAAAGTTTATGATAGTTTAAAAGGACTGCTGGGAGATAAAGGAAAAATAAAAACCTCGAGTTTTCGGGTCAGCCCAATGTATGAATACAATAAAGCTGTCCGTAAAAATGAATTACGGGGCTATAGGGTATCGAACCAGATCTTTGTAGAAACTAAAAAACTCGATAAAATAGGCGCTTTTCTGCAAACAGCAACTGAAAACGGTTCAAACAGGATAAACGACCTCTCTTTTACTGTTGAAAACCAGGAAAAATATTGCAGCGAACTTCTTGAAAAAGCAGCTGTAAAAGCCAGGAAAAAAGCAGAAGCTGTTGCAAAGGCTCTTGGAGTAAAAATAACAGGCATAAAAAGAGTTCATTCAAGCTGTAACAAACCTCCTATGCCGCCTATTGCTTTTGGAGCCGGGTTAATGGCTGAAAAATCCGCTGATATCCCCATTGAAACCGGTGATGTTAATATGAACGCGAGCATTACCATAGATTTTCTTATAGAAAATTAATTTGACTAAAAAAAAAGGAATAATTTTCCTGAAACACTATAAATGTTGAGTCAAACGGAAAAAATAAAAAGGACCGGTATATTCGGATACCCGGTGGATATTACAACACGGGAGCAGGCCGTAGACCTTGTCTTGCAGCAAATACAGAACAGACAGGGTATCCAGATAGTAACCATCAATCCTGAAATAATTGCCGCCGCGGATAAAAACCCTGAACTGGCAAAAATTTTGCGGGAAGCGGAACTTGTGATTCCTGACAGCACAGGAGTTATGCTTGCAATAAAGAGCCTAGGAGTTTATAGAGCTGAAAAAATCCCGGGAATTGAGTTTTCATGGGAACTGATGAAAAAATGCGAGCAAAAAGGATTTAGCGTGGGTTTTCTGGGGGGAAGCCCGGATACAGCGGATTCACTGAATATTGAGGTTCATAAGCAGTTTTCAGCGCTTAATGTTGTATTTTCGCATCATGGTTATTTTAATGAGAGCGAACTCCCGATAATCCGGCAGGAATTGCTCAGGGCAGATCCTCATTTGCTTTTTGTGGCGCTGGGATCACCAAAACAGGAATTTTTTATAAAACAGCACAAAAATATTCTTCATAAAACTTCTATGATAGGGGTAGGAGGAAGTTTTGACATCTGGGCAAAAAAGGTAAAAAGAGCGCCTGTTATTTTTAGAATTTCAGGACTGGAATGGTTTTACAGGTTAATCACCCAGCCTTCAAGGTTTACCAGGATGTTTCCGGTCTTGCCCCTGTTTTTTTTCAGGATCCTATTTGACCGGCAGAATTTAAGATTATATTAAGTAAGGAAGTATGAAAAATTTTAAAATGCTTAAGTTTTTATTCTTTACCCCTTAAATGATAAACTATCATTTCTAAAGATTCATTCTGATTTTTATTAATATCCGTATTTTTCATGATACGGACCAAGACATAATTTACCCGGGACTCCTTCGGGAAGTCCCAATCTGTTTCCTTCCCGAATGCATGATCCGGCTTTTCTCCTTGCCTCCATCTGTGTTTCACCCGGACCGCTTTCCAGGTAATCTAAAATATAGTCATAAGCTGTATTACAATCGTTATTTATCGCTATCTCTCCAAATATTAACTTTGAATACCAGGGCTCTCTTTCTACACATTCATTAACTATTTCACCTTTCCTCTCTCTATATGCACGTCTTAACATCTCCGGATTATTTAAAAGTAGCGATAGATTAATTCTAGTACCGTCTCCCATTTTTTCCTCCCTGTTTCAAAACATTTTTACAAAAGTATGCGGAATCACTTAGCTTGCTCAATTATTTCCCCCGCTTTCCCTAATGGCATCACTTATCTTACTAAATGGATTTATACCCCTAAACCTATCAATCCAACCAGGAGAAACTTCTCTGGATTCGCGTTCTAAAAGCCTCTTTAAATCCCCTGTTGGTTTTAGAGGTCTATGAAGGGGAGAGTTGGTACAATGTGTGAAATTACCTTCTTCCGAAAAGGTAGTTAAATAGGCAATTGAGCCGTTAAAAAGGCTGTTACATACCCCCTGTGCGCCTTCTTCTGTTTCAACACCTGGCGGCAGGGATATTTTTACCGTGTCTCGCCCGTTATCTAAAGCCTCTCTTATATTCCTGCAATTAGATTTAAGTTCTCCCTGACAAATAGAGCTTACTCTATCATAACCTGTCATTTTCCTTCCTCCTTTTTTACTGAGAAATCGGATAAATAGTCTTTTTGTTTCAAAGCTTAAATTTACCCTTCTATCCTTTACTGTTTTATTAATATAAAAACAAAACTTAAGCAAAAATTGCTCTTATTTTAAAATTTTATATTTTTGTAAACAAAAAAATTTTTATAAATTCCAAAAAAGTTACCGTAACAGATTAGAGTGTATCCGCAATTCAAGAAATCAGGCTGAAACAACTATAAACAAAGTATATTATTGATTAACATGAGAATCTGTCCAGCCTGAAATTAAAACAAAATAATCGCTGTACAGGTTGCCATGCCTGGCTACTCGAGTTTTCTTTACAATGATAACCCCTTTTAATAGGTATTTTAAATAGAAAACCGGAATAAAAAATTATTTCCCGGATAGGTTTTTAATACAAATTATTTTATTTTTTATCAGGATTACTATAGAATATTGATTAAGGAATAAACAAAAAATTTTTACGTGTCACCCTGAATTTATTTCAGGGTTCTAGGAGATTCTGAATCAAGTTCAGAATGACACAAAACGTAAAAACTTTTTGTTATCTGCTTAATAGATCCGGTTTTATGGAAAGAGTGGGAAAATGACCGAAATTAAGAAGTTAACTAACGGGGAAGTAGAAGAATTAACGAAATTATCGAACAAATTAAAGGAAAAATGCCTGGCAATGATACATAACGCCAAATCAGGGCATCCGGGAGGAAACCTTTCAGCGCTGGATTTAATGCTGGTGCTGTATAAACACATTATGAACCAGTGCTGTGAGTGGGACTGTTCGCCTGAATGGGATAAAAGGGACAGGTTCGTGCTTTCCAAAGGGCATGCCTCAGCGGCATTATACTGTGTACTGGCGGAATGCGAATACTTTGGCGAAGATGAGCTTATGACTTTCAGGAAACTCGGGACAAGGCTTCAGGGACATCCTGGCTGTAACTGCGCGCCCGGGGTGGAAATACCTTCAGGTTCGCTGGGGCAGGGACTGTCCATGGCAAATGGCATTGCGCTTTCATTAAAATTGGATAAAAACCCGGCAAAAGTGTTTATAATGCTTGGCGACGGGGAATTACAGGAAGGACAGGTCTGGGAAGCAGCAATGTCTGCTGCTCATTACAGACTTAATAATGTTATAGCAATAATTGACAGAAACCGTCTTCAAATAGACGGCTGTACAGAAGATGTAAAGGCGCTGGAGCCTCTTGCGGACAAATGGCGTGCGTTTGGCTGGCAAGTCCTGGAAATAAACGGTCATGACTACGGGCAAATTTACGGGGCTTACCGGGAAGCAATAAATATAAGCAATGAAAAAACAGCGCCGGTAGTTATTATAGCCAATACTATCAAGGGAAAAGGAGTTTCCTTTATGGAACATAACGCCGGCTGGCATGGCAAGCCAACCAAACAGGAAGAATTTATTAAAGCAGTTGAGGAATTAAGAGGAAAATGTTGACCGATAATAAAGCTGTAAGTTCACTAAGACAGGCTTATGGAGAAACCTTAGTCGAACTGGGAGAGGAAAATAAAAATATTGTGGTATTAGATGCGGACTTAGCCTGCTCAACGCAGACAATACGTTTTCAAAAGGCTTACCCTGAAAGGTTTTTCAATATGGGAATAGCAGAGCAGGACGCGGTAGGAACCGCAGCAGGGCTGGCATATTCGGGTAAAACAGCTTTTTTCAGCACATTTGCCGTATTTGCGTCAGGAAGGGCATGGGACCAGGTAAGATGTTCGGTAGCACACCCCAATCTTAACGTTAAAATCGTGGCAACCCATGGAGGAGTAACCGTAGGGGAAGACGGCGCAAGCCACCAGGCATTAGAAGATATAAGCCTGATGAGGTCTTTACCTAACATGAAGGTTATAATTCCCGCTGACAGCGTGGAAACAAGAGCTGTAATCAGGTATGTTGCCCGGACAAAAGGACCTTTTTATGTAAGATTAACAAGACCCAACATGCCTGAAATTTTTAATGCTAAAGACTATGATTTTAAGCCCGAAGCAAGAGTTCTTGTGCCGGGAAAAGACCTTACCATAGCTACATATGGCGAAACAGTTGTAGAAGCGTTAAAATGCGCGGAAATGCTGAAAGAAAAAGGAATTTCAGCGGAGGTTATAAATGTTCCGGTAATAAAGCCCCTGGATGAAAGTACAATCATCGAGAGCGTAAAAAAAACCGGGGTAATCATGACGGTTGAGAACCATTCAGTCATAGGCGGACTGGGAAGCGCTGTCTGCGAGACCCTCAGCGAAAAATTACCTTTACCCGTGAGAAGAGTGGGAGTCCGGGATGAATTCGGACAAAGCGGGGAATATTCCGAATTAATGAAAAAGTACGGACTTGTCGCCGAAAAATTCATGGATGATGCGCTGGCACTGGTTGAAATTAAGAAAAAACAGCTATAAAAAGCAGAGCTTATCTGGTAAGATGTTTTTATGAAAATAGAAATAATAAAAGAAAAAATATCCTGGTATAAACACTTATTTACTTTCTCATCCGCAATTGACTTTGCCTGTATCGGATGGCTGGTCGGTAATTACTTGAATGCGGAAAAAACTGTCCTGATCCTGAATATGGTGACAATAGTATGTTTTACGCTGGGAATGCTTTATTCCGGTTATAAAGTACACAAACACATAAAAATTATGGAAAAAATCAACGCATAAAATCAAGCAAAAATGGAGTAAAATCATGGAAAATTTCGCAGTTATAACAGCAGGTATATGCCTTATTATAATGGCACTTTCATTTATTTATTTTGCAACTGAGCCAAAATCGGAAAAAAATTAAGCGGGGTAAAATGAGTGATTATGATTTGCTCGCATACAAAAAATTTAATTGCATACACAATAATGGCAATTATATTTTTATGCCGGCTAACAGTAATTACATATTTTATATTAACTTCCATAAAAGCTAAACCTGAGTCCCAGGGAGATATTCTGTAATATCGAGAAGCGTATAAACATATATAAACCGGGTAAAATAGAGTAAAATAAATAACAAAGATGATCAGACTTAGGAATACAGTAAAAAAATACGGAAGACAAAGAGCTTTAGACTGTGCAAACCTGCATATCAAAGTAGGGGAATTTGTTTTTCTTGTTGGCGCAAGCGGGGCAGGAAAATCTACACTTATGCGTCTTGTATACAGGGAAGAAAAACCGACTCGCGGCCAGGTTTTCGTTGGGGGAGTTGATGTTGCGAAAATGACTAATTCTCAAATTCCATATTTGCGAAGAAGAATGGGAATTGTGTTTCAGGATTTTAAACTGCTGTGTAACCAGAATGTCTTTGATAATGTGGCATTTGTAATAAGAGCGCTTGGAATGAGCTCAAGGGAAATAAAAAGAAGGGTAAAAGGAGCGCTAAGGATAGTCGGGCTTTCTGACAAGGCAAGAGCATTTCCGGGACAGCTTTCAGGAGGAGAACAGCAGCGGGTAAGTATTGCAAGGGCAATAGTTAACGGTCCGCCGCTTCTGATTGCGGATGAGCCGACAGGAAACCTTGACCCTCAGACTTCCCTGGAAATTATGGAAATACTTGAGCAGATAAATAAACGCGGAACTACCGTAATCGTTGCCACACATGATCAAATGATTGTAAATCACTTTAAAAAGAGAGTAATCACTCTTGACCAGGGCAAAGTGGTCAAGGATATAAATGACGGTACTTATGGATAAGGAAATGCGGGGGCGGTATTGAATACAGAGATCAGAATATTTTCCAGGATTTTAGGAGAAACAATTAAAGGCATCCAGAGAAGCAAATGGATGAATTTAATTATAATAACTACTATGGCTGCCATTTTAAGCATATTTTCCTGCCTGTTCCGCTCGAGCCTGTTTATTTCACATTTTGTGAACGAAGTAGGTGATTCTATCCAGGTATCTGTATATTTAAAAGAGGGAAAAGACCCCAGGGCAGCTGTAAAGACGTTTTCAAAATATAAAAATATTAAAAGCCTGAAAATTATAACCAGGGAAGAAGCCTGGAAAGGAATGAAAGAGCAGATAGATATTCCCGAATTAAGAAACCCGCTTCCCGATACAATCCGGGTAAGGCTTAAAGATAAAACCAACGTGAAAGCTTTTATTAAAGTGGTGAAAAAAATGGATTTTGTTGAAGGAGTTCAATACGCGGAACAATTGGCTGATAACATAGCCAGGGTAGGGCATTTCATAAACACAACAGCGCTTGTTATTATTATTATCCTGGGAAGCCTTACTTTTTCCATAATAAACAACACCATTCATCTTGTAATAGAATCCCGAAAGCAGGAAATAGAAATAATGCGCATGATGGGGGTTTCTGACTGGTATATAAAGGCTCCTTACATATTCCAGGGAATTTTTTACGGCTTTTGCGGGGCATTTTTGTCTGTTATCACGCTAGTTATCCTGCAATCCTATATTCAAAAGCTTGCAGGGCTTTTTTACATAGCAATAAACCCTTACAACACCCAGATTGTCATTTTATCCGTTATGATAATGGGAATTGCTGTAGGAGCAATGGGAAGTATCTTTTCAGTGAGAAAATACCTTAAGGTTTAGCTTTACTGGCAGATTCCTTTAATATGTATAATTTCAGGATTTTTACAGCCTAAAATCCCTATTACATCTATTCTAAAACCCTTATAATTATCTGTTAAAGCATTACTCATATATATTTCAGCAAGATTATTTATAGTGTTTAATTTATTATTGCTTATAGCCTCTAACGGATGTCCAAAATTAGTGGATGATCTGGTTTTTACCTCTATAAATACCAGTGTATCCCCTTCCTGAGCTATAATATCAATCTCTCCGACCCGGGAAAACCTCCAGTTCTTTTCTATAACTTTCATTCCCTGCTTTTCAAGAAACTCTGCGGCAAGTTTTTCGCCGTTTTTTCCGGTGGTAATTTTTGTTTTCATTACATCCAGCTACTTTTGGATAAAATTTGGATACATTTTTATACAATATATATAAAATTATATTACATTTTTATACTATTTTTTAAAAAATAATATTAAAGCAAGTAAATCTTTAAAAATATTTGCGCTCATAAAAATAACGGATAACTCAAGAATTTTTATTTATGTTTAAAAGCTTGCCGGGTAAGGATATTTGCGTTTATAACAGCGAAATTCATTGATATTATTGCTTTGCAGGGCTATCAGGCATCAGGGAGAACAGAAATTTTAAAATCCTTTATTTTTTGAGTATCATATGAAAGATAAGGAGGAAATCAGAGTGTTGAAAAATCTTACTGCACAAGAGTATATAAACCTCGAAGATGAATTTGGAGCGCAAACATACAGCCCTTTAGACCTCATAATAGAGAGGGCGGAAGGTGTATGGCTTTATGATATAGAAGGAAACAAGTATCTTGACTGTATCAGCGCATTTTCCTCAGTAAACCTCGGACATTGCCATCCAAAACTTCTTGAAGTTTTCAAAAAACAGGCAGCAGAGATGACCCAGGTTTCAAGAGCGCTCAGGAATACTCAGCTGCCTTTGTTTTTCAAGGAAATAACAGCAATTACAGGCAAGGAAAAAATACTTCCAATGAACACAGGCGCTGAAGGGGTTGAAACAGCAGTAAAACTCGCCAGGAAATGGGCTTATACCGTTAAAGGCATTGAAAAAGACAGGGCGGAAATTATAGTTTGCGAGAAAAATTTTCATGGAAGAACCACGACAGTCATAAGTTTTTCAAGTAATCAGGCTTATAAGGAAAATTTCGGACCGCTCACACCGGGATTTAAAATCATACCGTTCGGTGATACAGACGCTCTTAAAAATGCAATAACCCCTGATACCTGCGCATTTCTGGCAGAGCCGATCCAGGGTGAAGGCGGGGTTCAGGTTCCGCCGGAAGGTTTTCTTAAGCAGGCTGAAAACCTCTGCCGGCAAAACAATGTTCTTTTAATCCTGGATGAAATTCAGACCGGATGGGGAAGGACAGGAAAAATGTTTGCCTATCAGCACGAAGACGTAAACCCTGATATTCTTATAGTCGGAAAATCACTATCAGGCGGATTTTATCCTGTATCTGCGGTTCTTGCTGACAGGGAAATTATGGATGTCTTTAAACCCGGTGACCATGGCAGCACTTTTGGGGGAAACCCGCTTGGATGTGCGGTTTCAATAAAGGCTATGCAGGTTCTGCTGGAAGAAAACCTTGTTCAAAATGCTTCTGAGCAGGGAAGTTATCTTATAGAAAAGCTTAAAACCCTTAAAAATCCTCATATTAAAGAAGTAAGAGGAAAGGGATTATTTATTGCAATTGAACTTGACGAGCCGGCAAGACCATATTGCGACAGGCTCCTTGAAAAAGGGGTTATCTGCAAGGAGACCCAGAACAGCGTCATCAGGCTTGCCCCTGCGTTGGTAATTACCGGGGAGCAGATTGATTTTCTTTTTGATTCATTAAAAAGTATATTTGAAGAAGACTAAATTCCGGGCAGAAGCTGTCTCAAAAATACCTTTAATTATAACTTCCTGACACACCGGACTGAATTGGCTTTACTGCCATAGACGGAAGTGACTCCCCAATTAGTATTGTTGAGGTAGTACATATTATTGGGAGCGATGTAGCCGGTAGTCGTTGCTGACCATACGCTGTGCGGATTGCAGGTATTACCGTAGGAGCCGTTACAGCCGCCATAGTAATAGCAGCGAGGCGATCTCGAGGAGGATTGATCGCAAAGTTCAAGCGGGTTGTCCCCGGCAGGGTAAAAAGTATCAAGCTCAGCATCAGTCGGTAATCTCCATCCTGTTGAGTTTTCTGTACATTCCCCGTCAGTACCGGCACATCCCTCACCGTATTGTTCAGGATTATCACCGTTCAGGGCATGACAGGCTCTTACCGCACTGGCATGAGTGCACAGGTATTTATCATAACCGGGGGCTGCGTACTTACCGCAGCCCCCGGATGGATGCAGCTTATAAGGTTCATCGTAACAGTAGTTAGAAATTTTTTCCCCGTACCAGCATCCGGGGGCATTATATGCACAGGTACCGCCGCAAGGGCTTTTATTATTAGCAACAAGATGATTAGGGTCTACCTGATTGCAGTTAGTCACCTTAAGATTATAATCCAGTCCGGTATCCACAGCTTTAAAAGTCGTGGTAGCGCCTTTTTGATTACCGCAAGTATTCTCCGGATCAGGAGGTCCTGAATCAGGCGGGCATATTGAACTAACAAGGTCAGGCGGACTGTCCCCAACCTCTGTCAGGTGATAATAATCCCCATCAGGAGCAGCGCCCCATACCGCAAAAATTTCATCACACGTCTGATTATAATTATTTGCGCGTCCATATTCACAATCCCCGGGCACATATTCATCTGCAGGAATATCCCCTTCAGTATTGGTATTATACCCGCAACCGGTTATTGCCGCGCTTACCCTGCTTGTTGTATCACAATACACTGTTTTAGGATTATCAGCATCTACCCAGGTAAGCTTAAAATCCCCTGTAAGAGCCTCATCCCAGCTTGTTTTTATTTGTACACAGCTCTGGTTATAATCATTATCATGACCTGCTTTACAATCCCCGGGAACTAAGGCATTACACCCGCTTATTGCGGCAGAAGCAAGACTTGTCATATTGCAGTTTACTTCTATTGTCGGCTTTTTATCAGGCTCTCCCGGATCCCCGTTTGCCGTCAGTTTATAAGGTCTGGTATCAGCTTCGCGCCAGACTGATTTTATTTCATGGCAGCTTCTGTTGTATTGGTTATCATAGCAATACTCACAGGCAAACTCATTGTCATTATTACACTGCTCTATCCACCAGGCTATGTTTAAACCCAATAGCTCACAGGCTATGTTATTTCCTAAATTCTGGTCATGATCAGGCTTCTGGTTATTAAAGCAGGCATAATTTACTTCATTTACAAGGTTTTTTATGTTTTTGGTCAATAAGCCTTCCAGTTCTTTTTTAATATATATTGCTCCCGGGCTTACATCTGTGTATTGATGAAGGTAATAAGTTAAATCCAGGAAGCTCTCCTCATCATCGCAATAAGGCTCTGAGGTACTGCCTGATTTCCAGCAGGATTTTATGAAATAATCACAGGCTGTTTTACCACCCCTATCACATGCTGCGCGGAGTACTTTCTTACTCATTATCTTCTCTAATTCTGTACCTTTATCCGCGTACCATTTTGCTGTTTTCAGCGCCCTGCCCCTGTTATGTTGAATATCTGATACCGCAGCATGGCAGATTGTGCCTTTGGCAGGAATCTCTGTAGTCCCGTCAGCTTCTTTGTACCATTCTGCGGGGCTTTCGTTTATACATCTTATTGTGTTTCTGTCGATGTCTGTTTTTTCCTGTGACATTTTTGTCATCAAAGGCATTGCCGCAGCTGAGATTATGCCTATGATCAGTAACCCCACCAGAATTTCCGCGAGAGAAAAGCCTTTATACGTTCTTTTATTCATATAAAAAATACTCCATAAATTAAACTGACACGATAATAATCGCAATAGCAGCCATAATTGTCTTAAAAAGTTTAAAACAACAGGGCAAAGAGGTTTAATTAACTCGAGTTGCTAATTGCATGTATGCAACATTTGCCAAAAACCACCCATGAATGAGCTACTGCGTTAGCTGCCGCGCACAACCACCCTAAAGGTGGAAAAGAGGCTTCGCTGCGAAATGCGGACAGCACCGCCTGCTTCGCACCTCTTTTCGATTCTCTATAATTTTTTGGCAA
>JANQEP010000102.1 GCA_028278305.1 Candidatus Gastranaerophilales bacterium | reverse complement strand
CGTTCAGAACTTATAATAATGATAACCCCAAGGATTTTAAAAGATGTTGATGAAATTGAACCGGTTTAAAACTTCAATTTTTTTGAAATATAATTTATTTTATTAAATATAACAATACACAAATTTTTTATTAATATAGAAATAATCCGGGTAATAAAATGTCTACAGAAAAAATTACAGAAAAAATTAAAAATAGCATTGATATCCAGTTTTTGAAAAAATTTTCACCTGAAGATCTGTATGAAAATAAATTTATTCCGATAAATAAAATAGAAAAAAATTTTATTGTCGGTATTCAAAAATCTAATAACGAAGATAATAAAAGCGCTATATTAACTAAAATAGTATTGAATACAAAATTAAAACCCAAAATTGTACTTTTGACGGAAGATCAATTTGAAAACCTCTATAAGTACAGCAGGGAACTGATTGAAATAAGCGAGCAAAGCGATAACATCTCTATGGTAGATAATGTGGTATCCCTTGGCGATCCTGCGCCTTCAAAAACAGCGCCCAAAAAAAGACTGGGTGACCAGCTTATGGAAGACGGTCTTATCTCAAGGGAACAGCTTGAAGAGGCGCTGTTCCACAGCAAGCAGTCAGGTACCCCTATAGGATCTATCCTTGTTAAATTAAATTTTATTACTATTGAACAGCTTAGAATGGCGCTTTCTAAACAGCAGGGTATAGAAAGTGCTGCAACAAAGGATTTAAATGTAGAGCCTTCGGTTATTAAGTTATTACCGGAAGACTTTATAAGGGAAAATAAAGTAGTTCCTATCAGTACAGACGGGAAAACGCTTGCCGTTGGTATGGTAAACCCAAATGACAGCCAGGTATTAAACGATTTAATCTACCTTACCGGCTTAAAACCTGTTCCGATGATTTTAACTCACATTGAGTTTGAGCAGTGTATTAAAAACTTTTTTGAAACCGTAAAAGAAACAGAGAGAATCCTCGAGGAAATTAAAACTGAAGGACAGGATATATTAGAAAACCATGATGATGTCTGGGACCAGTTTGAAAAAGAAGCAGCAGAAGAAGAAGACTCTAACTTAGTGGCAAAATTTGCAAGCTCAATTATAACAGAGGCAATTGACAGGGAAGCAAGCGATATTCATATAGAACCCAGACTTGGGGGGTATATAGTCCGGTATAGAATCCAGGGAATACTGCATAAAGTTTTTGATATACCAAGAAAGGCTGAGACTTCAGTTATATCAAGACTTAAAGTTATTGCAAGAATGGATATAGCTGAACATAGACGTCCCCAGGACGGTCATATTTCACTTAAATATAATGACAGGGTATATGACCTCAGGGTAAGTACCTTACCTGCAAACCAGAAAGAAAAAATGGTTGTAAGAATACTTGCTCCTGATGTAAAAGTAAGAAAAGGAGATAAAAAAATCAAACTGGTCGGAGCTACACAGACAGACCTGGAGAGAATAGAACTTATGACAACTAAACCTCACGGAATTATCCTGGCAGCGGGTCCGACAGGAAGCGGTAAAACAACAACCCTGTATTCAATTTTGAATAAAATCAGCAGTGAGAAAATAAATATAACAACGGTTGAAGACCCTGTTGAAATTAAACTTGATGGAATTAACCAGGTTCAGGTTAATCCCAAGGCTGATATAACATTTGCTTCGTGTATGAGGTCAATTCTTCGGCAAGACCCTGATGTTATAATGATCGGAGAGATCAGGGATTTTGAAACGCTTGAAACAGCTATTCATGCTTCAATTACAGGTCATCTAGTCTTAAGCACGATTCACACTAATTCTGCGGCTTCAACAGTTACCAGACTGGCTGAAATGGGAGCTCCCGCTCACCTGATAGCATCTGCTCTGGAAGGTGTTGTTTCTCAAAGACTACTAAGAAAACTATGCCCTGCTTGCAAACAAATATATGAACCGGGTGAAAAAGAATTAAGATATGTTGCAATATCAAATGAAGACCGGGAAGAGTTTTTAAACAGCGTAATTTATAAAGCTAAAGAAGACGGATGTGAAAATTGTGAAGGTACCGGTTACGGGGGTAGAATGGGAATTTATGAAGTGCTTACAGTTAATAAGGAAATTAAAAAATTAATATCAGCCCAGGCTACAGATTATGAAATAGAAGAAATTGCCATTGGCTGCGGAATGAAAACACTTCAAGCCTGTGGTATAAGTGTTATTTTAAACGGGGAAACTTCAATAGCAGAATTTGTAAGAGTTCTGGGTGTAGTAAGCAATTAATTAAAGAGAAAAGAATTATATGGCTATTTTTAACTATGAAGCTCTTAAAAACGGTAATGAAAGAGTCAGCGGAAATATTGAAGCTGATTCTGACAAAGAAGCAAGAGAACTGCTAAGAAAGCAGAACCTGGTCCCTTTAAAACTATATGAAAAAGGCGCGGTAAAAAATGCTGTTAAAAAGTCAACCGTTAAGAAAAAACCTGCTAAAAAAGTTAAAATTAAAAAACTCAATATGAGGGAAAAAATAGACTTTACCAATATTATGTATACCTTTTCAAAAGCCGGTATTTCCCTTGTAGAGTCATTATATTTTATAGAAATAAATGCAGAGAGTAAAAACATTCAAAATATTTCAGTTGAGATAAGAAGGAAAATACTTTCAGGCTCAAGCCTCAGTGACGCATTAAGCAGCTTTCCTTCCATTTTTGATGATATATATATTGGCTTGATAAAAGCAGGTGAAGAAAGCGGAGAGCTTGAAGAAACCTTAAAAAGGCTGTCTTATCTGCTTGAAAAGCAGGATAAATTAGCCAGTAAAGTTATTTCCACATTAGCATATCCTGTTTTTGTAATCTTTTTGGCTATGGTGGTCACTATTCTTCTTTTAACATTTGTATTTCCTGCTTTTAAAGGAATGTATGAACAGCTGGGGGAAGATTTACCGTTGATAACACAAATTTTTATGTCAACAGGAATATTTTTAAAGAAATACTGGTATTTAATCCCGTTAATATTCCTGTCATTTTTTGCTTTTGTTTATTTTATTTTTACCTGGGAAGTTTCAAGACGCATTATGGATAAAATAGGATTACAAATCCCGGTTTTTGAAAGATTTTTAAGATACACCAGCATTTCTAATTTTATCATTGTATTGAGAGTTGCTTTTGAAGCCGGTATACCATTGGTTGACAGTCTTTTATTTGCTAATTTTACCGTAAAAAATGTTATTTTGAGGGAAGCTCTAAGAAAAGTAGTAATAGAGGTCCAATACGGAACGTCTTTATCTGCCTCATTAAAGAGTTCAAAAGTTTTACCCGGGATTGTTATGTGTATGATAGCAACAGGTGAAGAATCAGGCTTTCTTACCGAGATGCTAAGACAGACAAGCGACTATATTGACGATCAGATTGACAGGGTGGTTGATTTATTAAGTAAGCTATTCGAGCCTTTCTTATTCCTGGTAATCGGAGGTATTGTGCTTACGCTGGGCTTATCCTTATACTTGCCATTATTCCAGACGTATGCAAATATAGGGTAAATTAAATAATTCATACAGGTATTTATATATGGATGAAAGATTTTTTGATGAACAGAAACTACAGCAGGATGATCTTATAAAACCTTCCGTATATGGATTCTGGTCAGAGAAAATTTTTGTAATAACAGATAATTATGAAATTAAAAGGTATGTTTTTATGCCTAAAACAGCCGGGAAAAACAGGGGTTTATCCAATATCCTGAACAGTGATAAACGCTTTATAGCAATAAAAGATTTAGAAATACGCACAAGAGGGGGTTCAGAAAAAAAAGCCGAGCACTGCAGTTTTATCCGGCTGAATCTGGATTCAACCACTCTGATAAGATCCTGTCGGGAGGGTTGAGTTTAGAAGATGCCTATATTTTCGGAAATAAACGATCTTTTTGCGCGAACATTTTCAATGGTTAAATACGGGATGGTCCTAACTCTGCCTTTTCTTATATTCTGGCTGCTGTCAGGATTTATGTTGTTTCCCCTGGTTTCAGGCGGGGCGGGATTGGAAATTTTTTTTACTTTTCTTTTGTTTCTGGGGATAATTGCAGCGTTTTTATCTGGCTGGCTGAATATGTTTAAACGATGCGCTGAAACTTCGGTTGATGAAAATTTACCTGATGATAAACGGACATTGGATTCATTTGACCTTTTCAGGGAATTTTTTCCCGGGGTGGGGAAATATTTTGGAAAAATGGTAATCGGGGTCGTGGTTTATTTTTTCCTGTTTAATATAATTATGTTAATACTTGAAGCGGCTATTATTCCTTTTTTTGGTCCATTTGAGAGTTTTTCGCAGCAGGAATTAATAGAGGCAATGAAAGATCCTGATAAAACTATCTCGTTCTGGAACAGTATAAGCGGGTCTGATAAGGAAAAAATTTTTAAAATAGTCGGATTAGAGAGCATTTTTACTTTTTTATTTCTTTACCTGACCATGTTCTGGGCTCAGCTGGTGGTTTTAGAAGGTATTTACCCGCTTAAAGCTATCCGGAAGAGTTTTAAAACAATAATTAAAGCCCCTGTCAGGACCGTCATAATCTTTTTACTGAATTTCATACTGGTTTTTATAGTATTTTTTATTGGTGTTATATTAGTAGCAAATCCTTTAATTAAGCTTTTAATGATACTTTTATTTGTATACGCGCTGGTTTTTTACGTAATGATGACATTTTTATACCTGGAAAAATATGGTGAGCTTACACCATCCTGAGTAAAAACCGGCTATGGCAAAAATATTTTATTTAACCTGAATCACCAGTTAACCAAAAGCCAGGATATGACTATGCAACATTTGCCAAAAAATTATTTAGGAATAAATGACTTATAATGTAATAGCAATAGTAGGACCGACAGCGTCGGGAAAAACCGGGATTTCCGTTAAACTGGCGGAACTTCTCGGCGGTGAAATTATTTCCGCTGATTCCAGGCTGGTTTACAGGGATTTTAATATCGCAACAGCAAAGCCGGAACCCGAAGAAATGCGGGAAATCCCGCATTACATGATAGACGTGGAATCCCCCGTAAATACTTATACTGTAGGAAAATACAAAAAAGACGCCAATAAAAAAATAGAGGAAATACTCGGGCGTAATAAAATTCCGATTGTGGCAGGAGGAACGGGTTTTTATGTAAAAGCCGTTCTTGAAGGTCTTGATATTCCTGAAATCGACCCTGACCCCGATTTTCGCAGGGAAATGGCGGAGCTGGCTGAAATAAAGGGTAAAGAAGCTTTGTATAAGACTCTTCAGTATTTTGACCCGGCTACCGCTGAAAAACTTCATCCTAATGACAGTTTCAGGGTTATAAGAGCCCTGGAAGTTCAGCATGTAACGGGTCAACCGATGTCAGAGCTTCAAACCGTAAGTAAGCCCGGTTATAATGTCTTATACATAGGCTTAAATACCGGTGAAAGGGAAGTTTTATACGATAGAATAAACTGCCGGGTATTAAAAATGATGGATAAAGGTCTTACCGAAGAGGTTAAAAATCTTATAATTAAGTACGGCAGGACGGTTTCCCTGATGAAAACACTTGGTTATAAAGAAATCTGCGAATTTTTTGACGGGGCATACTCACTGGATAATGCTATTGAGAGAATCCAGAAAAATACAAGGAATTTTGCCAAAAGACAGCTGACCTGGTTCAGGGCGAATGAGGATATTAACTGGTTTTACATTGACCGGGTCTGTGCGGATGAAATTTGTCATGCTATAGAAAAAAAATTTCAGCAGTAGGTTGGGTTAAAAAATAGAATTTTTTCATACTTCCTTATATTCTTAACAGTACTTACGCAGAATAAAATAAAAGCCTAAAAAAGTAACATCCTGACTCGTCAAAAATTTAAAGAAGTGAGGATGTAGTTAACCTGAACTGCTAAATAGCTAAATTTAGCTTCTGTATTAGATTATACGCACAAAGCATAGAAAAAACTCTGGCTAAAAAAGCTGGAGTTTTTCTAAC
>JANQEP010000089.1 GCA_028278305.1 Candidatus Gastranaerophilales bacterium | reverse complement strand
ATACAAGAAAAACACTTGCTTTTTCAAAGTCAGATTACTGGCACGACCTTGTAACACACCTTTTTATCATACATTACAATTTATCACTAAGAATTTAACCACTACCAGAATTTTTTGTTAATTCCTTAGTATATCGCCGGGTTTACCAGATGGATATTTTCTACCTGGTTCTCTGCCTTCTTGGTTTGCTTCCTGATCTTCAGCGGAGTTTTTTAAAATTTTTTCTAATGATTTTTTATGTACATAAAGATCATCGTAATAGTCAGCAAGTTCCTTTAAATTACTTAATCGTGCTGCCCGGGAATTTGCTTTAGCATGATAATACTTGTCAGCTCCTTACAATCACAAAGCTCCCCGTAAACTTCTTTTATGGTGCAATCACAATTTGGATGCGGTCTATCGCAGAAATGAGGCAGAAAGAGCTAAGTTTTTACTGTTTCCCTGAAAATCTTCATACTGCAATACTCACCGCACATTGTGCAGGGCTTGCCGTCGTCGATTTTTTCAAAAACATCTTTATCCAGGGAGTATTCAGCCTGTTTTTTCCAGTCAAGGTTCATTCTTGCAACAGACATTAACCTGTCTTTTTCTATGGAAGCCGATCTTCCCCTTGCGACATCAGCAGCATGAGCAGCGATCTTCGAAGCGATTACACCCTGTTTAACCTGCTCAAAATCAGGTAAGCCCAGGTGTTCGCTTGGTGTAACATAACACAGGAAATCAGCTCCTGCGGTTGCAGCAGCGGTTCCGCCGATTGCGGAAGTTATATGGTCATATCCCGGCGCTATATCCGTAACCAGCGGTCCGAGCACATATAGCGGAGCGCCGTGGGTAAGGGTTTTTATAGTCTCAATCATTCCTGTAATAAGGTTAAAAGGAACATGCCCGGGTCCTTCCACCATTGACTGAACACCGGCTTGTCTTGCTCTTTTTACGAGTTCCCCGAGTACTATGGTTTCCATAACCTGTGCCCTGTCGCCCGCGTCAGCTCCGCTTCCCGGTCTTAATCCATCTCCCAGTGAAAGCGTTGTGTCGTAAGTTTTTGCTATATCAAGAAGTTCATCATAGTATTCGTATAAAGGGTTTTCCCTGCTATGTTTTTTTATCCAAGAAGCATGCATAGAGCCGCCGCGGCTTACAATCCCTGTTACTCTGGGGGTTTGCTCCAGGCATTCAACCACAGCCCTGGTAACTCCGCAATGAACCGTAATAAAATCCACCCCGTCCCGGCAATGATTTTCAATTACACGCAGAATATCATCTTTTTCCACTTCCATAAAGGATTCCTGGTTATTCATGGCTTCGATTCCTATTTGATAGATCGGAACCGTTCCCAGGGGAATTGTAGATTTGCTAAGAATTGAACGTCTTGTGGCATCTATATCTTTTCCTGTTGATAAGTCCATTACTGTATCAGCCCCGGTATTCCTGGCAATTTCCAGCTTTTTTATCTCTTCGTCGAGTCCGCTTTTTTGATGAGAGGTCCCTATATTAGCATTTATCTTTATTGATAAGCCTTCTCCTACCGCTATAGGAGTAACATCTTTATGATTAATGTTTTTAAGTATTACAACTCTGCCCTGAGCTACCTTTTGCCGGAGCTCTTCGGGGGATATCCCTTCTTTTTCCGCTGTCTGCAGAAGTTCCGAGGTTAATTCATTATTTTTTGCAGATTCGATCTGTGTCATTTTTTCTTATTTCCTTTAATTTTTTATGGTATTGACCGTTTAAATTATATAATAAAAAGATTTTTCCATAACCTGAATATTCAACCAATTCAGTTTAATTAGTTATAAATTTAAATAAATTATGCCCGTTTTAAAAATTAAATTTTGTTTCAGCATTACCTTTGTGCTAGGATTTAACTGAATCAAACTTATATAAATGACTTTTAAGAGGAATAAATTTTGACTCAACAGACACTTTTTGGAGATGGAAATATAGTCCCTATAAATATCAGGGATGAAATGAAACGTTCATATATTGATTACGCAATGTCTGTCATAGTAGGAAGAGCTCTTCCTGATGTCAGAGATGGACTTAAGCCTGTTCATAGAAGAATTCTCTTTGCTATGAACGAATTAGGAATGTACCCTGATAAGCCGTATAAAAAATGCGCGCGTATAGTCGGGGAAGTACTTGGTAAATACCATCCTCACGGAGATTCAGCTGTTTATGACGCTCTTGTGCGTATGGCTCAGGATTTTTCAACACGTTATATGACAGTAGACGGACACGGGAATTTTGGAAGTGTTGATGGTGATTCCGCGGCGGCAATGAGGTATACGGAAGCCAGAATGGCTCAAATTTCAACATCAATGCTTGCTGATATTGATTCTGATACCGTGGATTTTACCCCGAACTTCGACGGCAGCCTTGAAGAGCCTGATATTCTCCCGGTAAGGCTTCCTATGCTTCTTTTAAACGGTTCCAGCGGTATTGCGGTAGGAATGGCTACAAACATAGCCCCGCATAATATCAAGGAAATCGTGGACGGAACTATTGCACTGATTGATAATCCGGATATTTCTATTGCTGAGCTGATGGGGTATATTAAAGGACCGGATTTCCCTACCGGAGCTACTATTCTTGGAACGGACGGCATAAAGCAGGCATTTGAAACCGGACGCGGAAGTGTTGTAATGCGTGCTGTTACCCGCTATGAGCAGATTGATACCGGCAGGGGAAAGCATGATAGAACAGCCATAATAATTTCAGAGCTTCCTTACCAGGTTAATAAGGCAGCCCTGATTGAAAAAATTGCCGAACTTGTAAAAGACAGAAAACTCGACGGGATAAGCGATATAAGGGATGAATCCGACCGTGACGGAACAAGGGTGGTTATTGAACTTAAGCGGGATGTAACCCCTGACGTTGTCCAGAATAATTTATTTAAGCATACAACCCTTCAAACAAGCTTTGGAGTTAATATGGTAGCTCTTGTGGATAAACAGCCAAGACTTTTGAACCTCTATGAAGTCCTGAACGAATTTGTAGAGCACAGGGTCGAGGTTGTAACCAGGAGAACCCGCTTTGACCTGAGAAAAGCAAAAGCAAGGGCACATATTTTAGAAGGTTTAATCATAGCCCTTGGTAACCTTGATGCGGTTATTGAGCTTATTAAAACTTCAGAATCCACAGAGGCGGCAAGAAACGGCTTAATACGGAATTACGGACTTGATGCGGACCAGGCAAATGCAATTCTGGAAATGCAGCTAAGAAGGTTAACAGGGCTTGAGCAGGAAAAAATCAACGCAGAATACCAGCAGCTCAAGGAAAAAATAGCTGAATATGAAGCTATACTGGCTGATAGACAGAAAATCCTGAATATAATCAAGGAAGAACTTCAAGAAGATAGGGAAAAATTTGCTGATGAGAGAAGAACCCATATTATTCCCCATCAGGACGAACTATCCATAAAAGACCTTACCCCGGATGATCCCATGGCGGTTTTCATAACCCGCAACGGCTATATAAAAAGGATTTCCCTGGACACTTTTGAAAGACAAAACCGTGCAACCAGGGGAAAAGGCGGTATAAAAACAAGGGATAATGATGATGTTGAACACTTCTTTACGGCTACAATGCATAATAAAGTCCTTTTCTTCACTAACAAGGGTCTTGTTTACAGCATAAACGTCTATGATTTCCCGGAAGGGGGAAGAACAGCAAAAGGTCTGCCTATAATTAACCTGTTGCCGGTTGAGCAGGATGAACATGTAACCGCGGTTATTCCTATAAACAAATTTTCCGAGGATAAATACCTTTTATTGCTTACCAGAAAGGGATTTATCAAAAAAATTGAGCTGAACAATTTCAGCTTTATAAGAAGAAGCGGAATTATAGCGATGGGTCTTACTGAGACGGACATGCTCGGGTGGGTAAAGCTTGCTGATAAAAATGATGAAATAATCATCGGAACCAGCCGGGGAATGGCAATAAGATTCCCGATCAGCGACCTGAGACCTCTCGGCAGAAGCGCCAGGGGCGTAACAGCAATGAAATTAAGACCTGATGATGACC
Source organism: Candidatus Gastranaerophilales bacterium (assembly GCA_028278305.1). Taxonomy (GTDB): domain Bacteria; phylum Cyanobacteriota; class Vampirovibrionia; order Gastranaerophilales; family UBA9971; genus JANQEB01. Next base: position 48,155 of record JANQEP010000089.1, on the reverse strand, counting down.
TGGTCGGGTCTGATATTATACCGAAAAACCATAGCGCTGACTTACTGGTAGTAACCACTGACGGATACGGGAAAAGGACTCCTATTTCTGAATTTAGACCTCAAAACAGGGGAGGAATAGGTCTTATCTGTACTAAATTTAAGAATTCCTCCAGCAGAGTCGCTTCTATTAACCTCATATCAGAAAATGATGAAGTCATGGTTGTTACGGCACAGGGAATTACCACAAGGCAAAAAGGCTATAATATTTCCAGACAGGGACGACCTGCTACAGGAGTTTGCGTCCAGTCTTTAGTGGAAAATGATACTGTAGTGGCAGTAACTAAAATAGCGCTGCCTGACGAAGATTAGAAGCGTTTTTTAAACATAAAGAATTTATCCTGATGGCATGCTCTGGCAAAAACAGTGTATAGCAAGCTTATATTCACGGCTGGACAGGGAAAATTTTTTATTTATAGTGATCTTAAAAAGTAATCAGGAAATTAGTTAAATTTAAAAAAATGTCTGAAACTACCATCCCCCTGCCCCCTTCCTTCAAAGGAAGGGGGAAACCGTTTTGGGTAGGGCTTCGCTCTGCACCTAACTCTTAAAATACTGCTATTATTGCTTTTCATCCTCATATATTAAATCTTGTTTATTTTCCCGGATCACTATATATTTGATAAGTAGCTCAGAGAGAGAGAATTTTTATGATAGAAAGATATTCCCGGGCGGAAATGGCAAAAATCTGGGAGCCGCAAAACAAATACCGCTGCTGGCTGGAAGTTGAAAAAGCGGTATGCAGGGCTCATAACCGGCTTGGAAACATTCCTGATGAAGCACTGCAGGACATTGAAATAAAAGCGGATTTTGATATAAAACGGATTGACGAGATAGAAGCTGAAGTTAAGCACGATATCATAGCGTTTTTAACGTCGGTTGCGGAATATGTGGGTGAATCCTCCCGGTATATACATATGGGAATGACAAGCTCGGATGTTCTTGATACAGCCCTGGCGCTTCAGTTGAAACAGGCAAATAAAATTATTGAAGATGACCTTAACGCTGTCATGGATTCCATAAGAAAAAAGGCAACAGAACATAAACAGACTGTATGTATAGGGCGATCCCACGGAATCCATGCCGAACCTACGACTTTTGCCCATAAAATGTGTTTGTGGCTCGATATTATGCAAAGAAACCTCACCCGCTTCAGGGCTGTTTCAGAGGAAATTAATGTGGGAATGATCAGCGGGCCGGTCGGGACTTACAGTAATATTTCACCTGAAATAGAAGAAATAACCTGTCAGGAACTGGGGTTAAAACAGGCTAATGTTTCCACGCAGGTTATACAGAGAGATCTTCATGCCAATTATATGCAGGTTCTGGCGTTAATTGCCACAGTCATAGAACAGTTTTGCGTTGAGCTGAGGCACTTGCAAAGAACAGAGGTTCTGGAAACCGAAGAAGGTTTTTCCAAAAAACAAAAAGGCTCTTCTGCCATGCCCCATAAGAAAAACCCTATAGGTAGTGAAAATTTAACGGGGCTGGCACGGGTTATAAGGTCAAATTCTATTGCCGCGCTTGAAAATATTCCTCTCTGGCATGAAAGGGATATAAGCCACAGCTCGGTTGAGCGGATTATTTTCCCGGACAGCACCATTTTATTGGATTATATGCTTAACAGGTTTAAAAATATCATTGATAACCTGCAAATTTATCCTGAAAATATGAGAAAAAATACCCGGCTTTACGGCGGGGTTATATATTCACAAAAAGTTATGCTCGCACTTTGCGCTAAGGGTGTTTTAAGAGAAGATGCCTACAGGCTGGTTCAGGAAAATGCTCATAAAGCATGGAATAACCCTGAAGGGGATTTTAAGGCTAATTTATACAGTGACGCCAGGATTACGGATAAACTTTCCCCGAAAGAAATTGAAGAATGCTTTGAGCCTGAAAAATACCTTGAAAATATAGACAAGGTTTATAAAAGAATGTGTATATAAAAAGTTTTTAAGTAAGAATTTTTTATTCTTTACCCCTTAATTTAACTCGAATTGCTAATTACATTTTTTCAAAATTCCTTAAAACGCCCACCCTCCCACCTGAAGGAGGGCGGCGGCTTCGCCGCCGCCTCTTTTTCATAAATTTTAAGGAATTTTGAATCAGTCATATCAAGCCTTTCAACTATTTAGCAATTCGAGTAATTTAGTCAAAAAGTTCTTTTATTTTCATTTTAATTTCGTTTTCATCGAGCTCATTGGTATGAGTGTTTAAATCAAGAGCAATCTGCAAAAACCTTGCTGCTTCAATTTTATCCCCTTTTATTGCCATCGCCCTTCCCAGGTTGTAATGTGCAAGAGCGTACCTTCCATTACATTGAACAGCTTTTGTCAGGTTATCAATTGCTTTTTGAACATAGCCCAGGTTATCCAGGTAAATAACGCCGAGATTATTGTAAGCTATGTCATAATTAGGTTCCAGCTGTATTGCTTTGTCGTATTCCTTCACTGCTTCTTCTATCATGCCCTTTCCCCATAGCAGAAAACCCAGGTTACAGTGAATCCTGGAATTATTCGGGTCAATCTCAAGTGCGAGCCTGTAAGTATTAAGCGCATTAGAATGATCGCCTTTATCATAGTAAGCGCTTCCCAGACTCAGATAAATGTCTATATCAGTCGGATTAAGAATAGTTGCGCTTTGATAAGCGCTTATTGCCGCGTCATAGTTTTCTTTTGATTCATGAAAAATATACCCGAGAGTCTGTGCAATAATGCTTGTCCAGCTTTGATTCGGGTTAAGAGCAATGGCTGTCTGATAATGAGAAACTGCTGTTTTTACATCACCTTTTAAATAATATATATTTGCCAGGTTGCTATGATAAATAGCATCATCAGGATTCATTTCAATGAGCTTTTTATATACCTCAACAGCACTGTCATAATCCCCCTGTTCTTCGAACATAGTACATAGCAGCTTATATGCGGTTATATTCATAGGATCAAGCCATATTGCCATTCTGTATTCGTTTAATGCGTCATTAACCCGTCCTAATGACCTGTAAGCGTTTCCCAGCCATAAATACAGGGAAACATATCCCGGTGCTTTCTCTATAGCATGGGTATAGAGTTCTGTAGCTTCATTGATATTCATTGTTTTTTCAAGATAATATCCTTTCAGGTATACAAACAGGAATTTTATGGAATTTATTTTTGCAAGGGTTTCTTTTTGAGCAGCTTTATCAAAAGGCAGTTTAAATATTGCTTTTAATAGGTGACCATAAGTATTAAAAGATTTTATAAGGGATTTATCAGGGTTTAACCTTAACAGGGTAAAAATCAGGTAATGAGCTCTGGAATTCTTGTGTCTGCCATATTTTAACGAATTTTTAAGATGAGCCATTGCCTCTGAAGTCCGGTTTTTCCTGGCTAAAATCCTTGCGGTCATAAAATGGGCATTATAGTGTTTTTCGTCATACTCCAGTGCTATACCAAGATGATTCTGTGCTTTTTCAAACTCTCCTTTGTGATAAAAGGTAATCCCCAGCTTATAATGGATTTCCGCGGAATTAAGGTCAGATTCCAGCGCAATTCTGTATTCATTTATGGCTTCATCAATATATTGTCTGGGTTGATAGATATTCAGGTGTTTTTCCAGGTAAAGATCTCCAAGCCTGACATGCAGCTCGTAATTTGTTGGGTCCTGCCTGATTGCAGACTGACAAATCTCGATTGCTTTTGAGATATTACCATCTTTTTGCATTTTTTCTATTTTACTTGCTATATTATTGACCTTAAACTTCTCGCCAGTTTTATTCATCCGCTTTCTTACTCACAGATATGTTTAAGACTATTTTTTTATTATAACCTAATATTTAAAATTATTCTCTCATTTATTAACTCGAATTGCTAAATAGTTAAAAGGCTTGATATGACTGATTCAAAATTCCTTAAAATTTATAGAAATGAGGCTGTGCTCCCGCTTACGCAAGCAAAGCCGGATCTTCAGCTTAGCAGGGGGTCTGGCAAACGTTGCATTCATGTAATTAGCGACTCTGGTTAATTAATAATTGAAGTTACCTGAAATCTTAAACTATAATTATAAAATGAAGAAAAAAAGTTTATTGGAAAACTATATATATAATAGTTTATTTCAAGTCTTCAGAATCATATCTCCTGTCATAACAATACCTTATATAAGCAGAGTGCTGGAGAGTGACGGAATAGGAGCTTTTGCTTATACAAATTCTATAGTGACCATATTTATCTTATGTGGTGCGCTTGGGATAAATCTTTATGGAAGCAGGCTTATCGCCTATAGCAGAGATGATTTTGATAAAAGAAGCAGAATATTCTGGGAATTATTTTTCCTGAATCTCTTTACAAGTATTGTTGCTTTGATATTTTATTTTATATTTATTCAGTTCTGCTCAGAAGCTCTTAAACAGCTTTATTACATACAGATACTTATTTTTCTTACAAGTATATTTGAAATCTCCTGGTATTTTACCGGGCAGGAAGATTTTAAAAAAATATCTATCAGGTTATTTTTAACAAGATTTTTAGGAATTATAGCTGTTTTTATTTTTGTTAATACTAAAAATGATCTGCCGCTATATACTTTCATTATTTCATTCAGCGGAATTCTTGGAAATCTTTTTTTATGGTTTCAGCTAAAAAACGAGATTAAATTCAAACTTCCCGGAGTTAAAAATTTATTTAAACATTTTATACCGTCTTTTAATATGTTCATGCCACTATTTGCAACTTTTGTATTTGGAATGATCGATAAAATAATGGTAGGAAAAATTGCAGGGCTTAGTGAAGCAGGAGTTTATGAAATGGGCGACAGGCTGATCAAGGTTATTTTACCTCTGGCTGTTTCGCTGGCTGCTGTGATGATGCCAAGAATGACTAACAGTATTGCAAATAAAGAATATGAGAAAGTTAATTTTTATATTACAAAATCTTTATCTGCTGTTTCCTATCTTTCGATACCAATTTGTATAGGAGTAATTGCTGTATCAAAAGAATTTATCCCATGGTTTCTGGGGGATGATTTTACAGGTACATATTTAATAATGAATATTTTAGCCTTTGCTATTATACTTAACGCCTGGAATTCAGTGACAAATACGCAGGTATTAATTCCATACGGAAAAGAAAAAATCTGTGCGCTAATAATTTTTATCGGGCTTATAATTAAAATTTTCATTAATCTCCTGATTATTCCTGAATATAAAGCAGTAGGTGCAGGTATAAGCACAATCATAGCTGAAGTATTTATTACAATTTTATTCTTCTGCTTTGCGGCGCCATATATGAAACTTAAAAATTTTTACAGGGAATTTTTTATTGAATTAGCTAAATTTTCAATAGCAGCTATGCTTTTTTATCTGCCGGTCAGAATTATAGGAAGTTTAATGGGTGTAAGCTGTCTTACAACGGCAATCCAGGTGTTAGCCGGTATGTTCATATATTTTGCAGTTATTATACTTTTAAAATCCAGCACACATAAATTTGTAATTGATAAAGCTATAAATCTATTTTTTAAAAAAATTAATCCTGCAAAGCTCAGGGATGAAGTTTTGATTGATGAAAAGTAATATTTTTAATACTCACGTGAGTCCTGAGTGATTTTTAAGAAAGTAACAAAAAATTTTATTTTTTTGTAAAATATTATTGATAGTTTAAACGAGGAGAATTAATTAATGCCGGAATTAGTTAAAGCCAGAATTAGAGATATTCCTGATTTTCCAAAACCCGGAATAACTTTTAAAGATATATCTACCGCACTGAAAGACCCTGAAGCTTTCAGAAGAATAGTTAACTTTCTGACAGATAAATTTAAGGACATGAATATAGATTACGTTGCCGGTATTGAATCCAGAGGATTTATATTTGGTGCACCTGTCGCATATAATCTCAATACGGGGCTGGTAATCATCAGAAAGCCGGGTAAACTTCCTGCTGCGGTAGAAAAAGTTACATATGAACTGGAATACGGCACTGATACAGTTGAAATTCACAAGGACGCAATTGAACCCGGAAAAAGAGTCCTGGTAGTAGATGATCTGCTTGCTACCGGCGGAACGGCTTCTGCTACCCTTGAGCTTATTGAAAAAATCGGAGGAATTCCTGTAGGAATAGGATTTGTTGTTGAGCTTGATTTTCTCAAGGGAGTAGAAAAATTTAAACGTTTCACTGATACAAAAATCGTTTCTATGGTTAAATACAGCCTTTAAACATCATTAGTGGTCTGATTCATTAATTTTAAAATGCGTAAGTTTTTATTCTTTAACCCTGATTTTATCTATCTTTTTTTGAAGAATTTCAGGTTTAAACAAAAGATCCGTCATTCTTTGCTGCCAAAAATTATATGTTTTCTTGCATAGCAAAATTCGTCTTACTGACTCATCAATTCTTTCTTCGGATAAATCCCCGTTAGTCACGGCATCATGAAGTTTTTCCATTATTTTTAAAGTTTCATCAGAAGAATATTTAAAGATAAAAAGGTCAATTCCTGCATGAATCCCTTTTAAACAGGCTTCATAACTGTCAAAATAGTTCTGAACCCCGCCCATGACCATATCATCGGATACAACCAGTCCCTGAAATCCTAACTTTTTTCGCAGATAGCCGCTAACAATGATTTTAGAGAGCGAAGCAGGTATAGGATCATCATTAAAGGCTCTATAATGTACATGATTAACCATAATCGCGTTTACACCGTCTTTTATTGCCTGAATAAAGGGTTTTATATGAATACTCTCCAGCTTTTCAAAAGCCATGTCCACAACAGGCATGGTTAAGTGGGAATCCTCACCCGTAGCGCCATGCCCGGGAAAATGCTTGATTACGGGAATGACAGAATTTTTCATAAAGCTATGGTAAAAGGGTTTTGCAAGTTCTATTACCTTCTCAGGGTTATCACTAAACGATCTTGAACCTATAATAGATTTGTTTTTATTTGTATTTACATCCATGACCGGTGCAAAGTTCATGTTAATGCCCATGAATTTTAATTCTTCCGACATAACATGAGCCTGTATTTGCGCATATTCCGAATTTCCTGCTGCTGCAAGCTCAGCCGGAGAAAGGTAATTAATTTTATTTTTAATATTAACCGTCCTCTCGACCCTGCCGCCCTCCTGGTCAATACTTATAAAAAGCGGAACCCGGGCTGTTTTCTGCAGGCTTTCAGTTAATTTTACGGTCTGCTCATAGCAGTGAATATTTTCGGAAAACAGGATAACTCCCGCCAGTCCTGCCTGGATTGCTTTTTGAATATTCATATTCTCAGCACAGGGAATTTTCCCGGCAAACCCCAGTATAAACATCTGGAAAAGTTTTTCCCTGACTGAAAGTGATTTTAAAAGTTCTTCTGTTTCCATAACGTAATCAGTTTAAAAGCATTTTTATAAGAATAAAAACTCTTATCAATTAAATAATAATATACATTACTTTAGTTTTAAATCAGGAAAACAGAAAAAACATACATACGTAGTAATCATAAATTCGCACCAGCCCGGGAAAGTAAAAAATTGCGGATACTTTTCCGGTTCAGTTTATAAAAGACAGAAATACAATGCACCACCGGAGCTCCGTCAAATATTATACAGAAACAGTAGCTTTTACAGCACCGTGTCCTGAGAGCTGGATTGTATCAATCTTATCGCGGGTTTCAAAGGTTATTTCAAATTCTTTTTTAAATTCGTTTTCAGAAGTTGATGCACTATTTGCGGTTATGTTCTTTACCTTACAGTTACTCAAAGTCTGACCTCCAAATTTTGCGGGATTAAGTAGAATAATTTTATCCTTATATTTTATAATATATATCATTTAAAAAATTTTACAAGCCTAAATTGACAATATTATTGAAATTTTGGTAAAAAATTTTAAAAAATTAACATATATTTACGTTGGTCAAATTTTTTATGACTGAAAAACATTATTTTTCTTATTGTAAATCCTCAAGTTTATACTTAATTTAAATGGAGATTTTAAGCGATTTTAAAGGTTTTTAATATACTTTTTCACACAGTCTGCAATAAAAGAAAAATCAGGATAAGTTTCTATAAAGTCTTGATTATAGAAAATTTTTAAATAAAAATATAAAAAATAATTGTATATTAATGGTTTTAATTATTTATTCATGATATATTTTTATTTAAAAAGAGTATAAATCAAAACGGGAGAGGTGTATATTAATCAGGGAGAAACCCAAAGGAGGATTTTAAAAATTCTTCAGATTAAATTAGTAAAATATATCGAAAAAAATGTTTAAAATTAACCTTTCTAAAATCAGCAAAAGGGGCTAAATTGAGGGATGTATAAAAATAAATGTACTAAATGCGGCGCAGAATTCGAAACAAAGAATCCAAAAAGAGTTATATGCCCAGCGTGCCTATATCCGGACAGAAAAGATCTTTCATTACAAACATACAGCAATGCACTAAAGGAAAAACCTGCTGAACCTGAACAAAAACCTGTCAGAGAAGAAAATAAGTTCAGGCAAAAAACACCGGGATACTTTGTTGCAAGGGAATCCCAGGATCAGGGTTATAGAAGACCGGACCAGCAAAACCGAAGCGGGTTTAACCGCCCCCGTCCCCAGCAGAGAAATGACGGTTTTAACAGACAGGGGGGCTTTAATAGACAGGGCGGACCTCCAAGACAAGGAGGCTTTAACAGGCAGGGCGGACCTCCAAGACAGGGGGGCTTTAACAGGCAGGGCGGCAGAAGCTTTAACCAGAATAACAGAAGAAGACCCGCAGCTGCAAACAAAAAGCTTCTGATAAGCAGGGAGCAAGTTACTGAGATAGAAAACCTCTATAAAACAATGCTTCCGCTGCCAAATCCGGACTGTCATGAAGTTATCGGTGAAAAAATAGGACTTGAACCTAATAAAGTTTTCTTCGGCATAAACCTGGTAAGACAAAAAATGAAGCTGCCAAAGCTTCCTTACCCAAAAAGAAAACTCGCTGTATCAGCAGACCAGCTTATGGCGATAAAGAATCTTTATGAACCTTTACTACCGCTTCCTCCTATCGGATGCCATAAAATAATTGCAAAACAGCTAAAAGTGGATGAATGGAGAGTCCATGTCGGCATAGGAATCATCAGAAAGCAGATGGACCTGCCAAGATGGAACACTGAGCGGGAAGATGCTCCTGAAGAGTTCAAAAAACAGCAGGTTGAAGAAACCAAGCCTAAAAAAACTGCAGCTAAAACAAAAAAGACAAAGAACTCCAAGGAAAAAGAACCTGAAAAAACCGAAGATTAAGGCTTTATTCTATAAATTTTTATTTTTAAGGGAATTGCTTGCCCGGAATATGGTTCTTCTATTTTTTGCAGAAAATTATAATTATTTTTTACATAATTATAAATATTTTTCCCGTAATCCTCGCCAAAAGTACGAAAACCGTAATCATTCGTATCCTGGTTTGTTATGAAAATATATTCGGGACTTTTAAGCTGTATATCCTGAATAATCTTATCTTCAAAAGCTTCAACAAAATTTGGGGTGAGGGAATAAAACCAGTCATTTGCATCCCGGTCTTTTAAAAAGTTAATCATCAACCCCTCAGGCATCATGACAAAACGGTTACCGGTAGGAATTTCCCGGTCAATGTAACTCATAAGTTTATCAAGCGCCGCTCCCCAGTAATCGGTTGTATATATTTTGCCCCTGTGTGTTTTTAGCGGGTAATCATAGACCATATGGGCAAAATTCAGGCTTGAGAGTATATAAATAATTCCCAGCAGGAATAAAACAGTAAAACATGCCTGTTTCCAGGCTTTTTCATGTAGAATTTTTATATACTGCGGTAATTTATCGAATAAAAACACCACGCTAGCCAGAATTAAAAGGGGTACAAAATACGTGCCGAATACGTGCAGGTTTATGAAAAAGAAAGATTTTAGCGCGGAAAGGATTCCAGCCAGGGCTATAAGTATAAAAAATTTGTCTTTTAGCCTGATTTCCGGCAACTTTTTGAAATTCATTTTATTCTCTATGAGAATGAATACCAGGAATAAAGCCAGAATTACCGCGGTACCCACGGCTATCCAGCCCAGGCTGGTAGTATTTCCTATTGCCTTGAAAAAATCCTTGGGAAACAGAATATATAAAGCGATAAACCCGACAGTCTGAATAAAGCCCTTACCCCGAAATTCCGGCAGTTTTGCAAAAGCAAGGAAAAAACCGTAAAAACCCAGGATGCATATACTAAAATTAAAGGCAAAAATTCTCGCTACTTTTGATAAACCCCAGAGAAATTTATGTGTGGGATACAACCCTGTATGTTCCTGGTAGAAATACTTAAAAAGGTGTGAATTAACAAATTCCCGCATCATTTCCAGGTAATTTAACAGCTCACCCGCTTCTAAGCCGTTAATAAAAACAATTCCCCAGCAGATAACAGGAACAAAAAAGTAAGCCAGCGTAAAATAAACTAAATTTTTTGTATCTAAAGGCTTAAAATATAGCGCAATCAGGGCTAAAACAATTGAAAAACCTATGAAATCAAGCTTTGAAGCAGCAGAAATTCCCATAAAAAACGCAGCCATGATTAAAAACAGGGGACTGGATTTTTCAATATAATAAAGGCAGAATAAAACAGAAATTAAAAAAGCGCTCAGCGCATATACTACACCGTATGAATAAGGAAAAATATAGCCTGTAATATGATAGTAAAACATACAGACCGTCATTAATAAAAAACATACAAGCCAGCTTGTTTTTATTGAAGTCAACCTGCGTGATATCCAGTAATAAACCGACAGAATCAGAAAGGAATTTGCAACTCCCGCAAAATAAAGAGTATTTAAATGTATTCCAAAAATTTTATATAAAAGAGCATTTATTTGATAGGAAAAAGGACCATATAAAATAAAAACATCCTTATAAAGGACTTTTCCCTCCAGGATTTTTTCGGGAATATAAGCCTCTCTGCCGCAATCTACAAGGACATTGCCTACATGCCCGAAAAAACCGTAAGTTAAAATTCCAAAAATCAATATAAGTGTGGAAAAATAAAAAATTTCCCTAAAATATTTTGCCTTTTCCCTCAAGTTCGCTCCTGAAAGAGTTCTTACCGTCTATTATCATAAATTTGATGTTGAGTTTAATATTTTTTTATACACTAATAAAATACACGAAATTAGTACTTAAAGGCAAAGCAAACCGGATCTTTTGTATTTTCCGGATTCTATTAGTGGTCTTATAAAATTTTCGTATATTGAGAAAAATATATATTTTAACCACACGAATGACAGGCGGCGTTTATAAATTTTTAATTATACGTTTATTTTTTCAGACCATTAATAATTTTTATTTTTTCTTTTTTTCACCGGCGAGTTCAGAGTCCAATCTTAAGAATACAGGTTTTATGCTATCTTTTGAGGCGATTTTTCCGGGTTGCAGCTCACCCCATTGCAGATCATCAAGTAAAATATCGCAAACCTTCCCTTCAAGTCCCAGTTGTTCCCGCATATCCTGAGCTATGCTTGGAACATACGGGTAAATTAGCACACTGACATGTCTTAAGGATTCAAGCACATTATACAACACCTGTGCGCACTGAATTTTTGTTTCATCATTTTTTGCAAGAGTCCAGGGAACCTGTTCATTTATGTATTTATTAGCGCTGTCAACAAAACTTATAATAGATTCCGCAGCCAGGGCAAGCCGGTAATTATCAATACTTTCAATAACAGATTGCCGTGTTTTTTCCGCCAGTTTCGCCAGTTCATTATTTTCAGAAGATGTAACTCCTTCAGCAGGTATATTTCCGTCAAAATATTTTACCAGCATACTTAATGAGCGGTTAAGAAGGTTACCCAGATTATTTGCAAGATCAGCATTAACCTTGTTTTTAAAGTCTTCATCGCTGTAATTCCCGTCATTACCGAATGTGGTGGTTGTTATCAAAAAATAACGCAGGGAATCAGGGCTTTTTAGCTCAAAAGAATCCAGAATAGTACTAGGGGCTATTACATTTCCGAGGGATTTGCTCATTTTTGACTGATCAACAGTAATCCAGCCATGAGCGTAAATTGTTTTCGGCAAGGGAATTTCCATTCCCATCAGGATGGCTGTCCAGTATATAGCATGGAATTTAAGGATGTCCTTACCGATCATATGGCAGTCTGCGGACCAGAATTTTTCGTATAACTCAGGGTTATTCAGATATCCGATGCCGGTTAAATAGTTTGACAGCGCATCTATCCATACGTAAATTATCTGGCTGTCATCCCCAGGAACAGGTATTCCCCAGCTTACAGACTCTTTTGATCTTGATATACTTATATCTTCTACATTTTTAAGCTGATTTAACACTTCACTTGCTCGGTATTCAGGAAGTATAAATCCAGGATTAGCTTTTATATGATCTTTTATCCGGTCTTTGTATCTGGAAAGCCTGAAAAAATAGTTTTCTTCTTTAATTTCCTGTGGTTTTGTCTTATGATCAGGACATAACCCGTTTTCGTCAAGCTCTCTTTCATTCAGGAAACACTCGCACCCTGTGCAATACAGCCCGGTATAAGAGGCTTTATAAATATCTCCCTTATCCGTCAATGTTTTAAAAATATGTTGAACTACCCTTTTATGGTCGTTTTCCGTGGTTCTTATAAACCTGTTATATTTAATATCAAGCAATTCCCACTCTTTTATAAATTTTGCGGCAATTTCATCACAAAAATCCTGTGGAGTAACATCCTTTTCATTGGCTGTTTTCTGGATCTTTATGCCGTGCTCATCAGTACCTATAAGAAAAAATCCCGGAATCCCCCTTTGCCGGTAATGTCTGAAAATTACATCAGAAGCGATTTTTTCATAGGCATGACCTATATGGGGAGGCGCATTTACGTAATCTATAGCAGTTGTAATATAAAATTTTTCCATTATTCAAACAAACCCTCAGCTCTGTTTTTGATAATATTATAAAATATCATGAAATCCATACTTATTGAATAAAAAAGTGAGAGCAAATATGGTTGAACGTAAGGATAACAGACCCCATGACCGGTTAAGACCTGTAAAGTTTACCAGAGGGTTTACAAAACAGGCAGCAGGGTCTGTTCTGGTAGAGTTTGGGGACACAAAGGTAATAACTACCGCCAGCATTGAAGATAGAGTACCAAGGTTCCTCATAGACAGCGGAAAAGGTTGGCTTACAGCGGAGTATTCACTGCTTCCCGGCTCTACAGAAAGAAGAGTACAGAGAGACAGGGGAATTTGCCTCTCCGGCAGGACTCAGGAAATTCAGAGGCTTATAGGAAGATCCCTGAGAGCAGCTGTTGACCTGACTAAAATTGGAGAAAGGACTATAATTATTGATGCTGATGTAATCCAGGCTGACGGAGGTACACGTACGGCAAGTATTTCCGGTGGTTTTGTCGCTCTTTATGACGCACTGCTAAAGCTGAAACAGAGCGGAGCAATCCGGGAAATTCCTATAATTGAACCTGTTGCCGCGATAAGCGTAGCAACCCTTAACGGAGAAGTTCTTCTGGATGTGGACTATGTAGAAGACTCGAATGCTGACGCTGATGCTAATATTGTTATGACAGAATCAGGAAAGATACTTGAATTCCAGGCAACAAGTGAAAAAACTCCGCTTGACAGGGAGAAATTTCTTGAAATAGCTGATATGGCTGAAAAAGGAATTAAGGAAATAATCCGGATACAAAAAGAATCACTGCCGGAAGATTGCAGAGCCTGCTCTGAGCAGGGAGAAGAGAATGTTTAAGACCTTCTTTTTCCTCGGTTATAAGCCTCACAATATCTCTTACTATTAAAAATAAATTCCGTTTTTCATAGCAAGAAGCAGACCCGCTGCTTCGAGGTAATTTTTTACCTTAATAACCTTATCCTGAATCCCCAGGGACTCGGCAGTAACATCAAGCACCGTTCTGTTTTCCTCAACAGCTATAACAGGAATATTTCTTTCTATAGCAGCAAAAACCGGAAGTCCGCCAAGACAATCATAAGGCATTACAAGTGCTTTAATCATGTCGATTATTATATCCCCTTCCCTTACTTTATCAGCATCAATTAATTTTGGTGCATTATAAAGCCCTTTAAGAATACAGGGCAAAAAAGTCGGGGTTATGTACTCGGCAGCAGCACGTTTGTCGACAATTTCACTGCTTATTAAAAGTTCTGTTTCCCCGAAAGCGGGCGCATGGGCTACGGGAATTTTAAATTCCCTGGCAAGAAGATGGGAAATGATTGCCTCGACTCCTCCTACCGGATCAACACCGCAGTTTAAAGCATAGTTCTTGTCATTTTCCGGGGTTTCAAAGTAACATATAGCAGCAATAGCTTCAGTTCCTTTGTTAATAAGATTTTGGGCAGATTTAACCAGGGTTTGCGGGTTATTCAGCCTTCCGGTGGAAATTCCTGATTCTGATATTGAAAACTCAACCCCAACTTCCTTCCCGGTTATCTCATATTCTGCTATATTCATCCCATAAGTTGTTTTAACAGCGTTTAAGGTGTTTATATGCACGTTCAGGACTTTTTGGGGTATTGCACTGTCAAAGAGAACACCAATTTTATTGTGCCTGGACGGTCTCAAAGCCAGTTCCCCTTTAAAAAGAGAATCTATAGCAAAACCCTCTGTGTAAAGAATATTTTCGTTAACACCCGAAAATATAGCTGCATTAACAGAATTAGGATTGGTAATAACGGGACAGACTCCGGCTAAAAGATTTATATAAGCAGAGGCATCCCCGGCAAATCCTCCTATAGAAGCACCAATCCCTGTAGGAATTATGCAGGCTGCCGTAAAATCATAATTAAGCATCTTCACCCTGCGGGAAATAACCTATATAAGGTAAATTTCTGTAATAACCCTTAAAATCCATGCCGTATCCCACGACAAATTTATCATCAACTTCAAAACCGCTAAAATCCACCTGGACAGGTACTTTTCTTGCGCAGGTCTTATTAAGCAGGGTTGCAAATTTAATTGACGCTGCATTGTGCTGTAGTTTTAAATAGTCAATTATAAATTTTGCTGTTAAACCGCTGTCTACTATGTCTTCTACAATTAAGACGTTTTTTCCCTCAAGGCCTGGCAGGGTTAAATCAACAGGCTTAACTTTTCCGCAGTTTTTAATGCCGTTTCCATAGCTGGAAAGACGTACAAATTCAAGTTGTACAGGCATTTTTAAACGTTTAACCAGGTCTGAGGCAAATAAAATTGAACCTGCAAGAACTGCCACCACCACAAGCTCTTCTTCTGCGGAAAAAAATGTATTTATTCCCTCTGCTAATTCCTGTATGCGCTGCTGTATTTCTTTTTCTGAAAATAGCTCTATTAAACTGGTTTCATTTTTTCCTGAAATCATTATTTTTTCCTATATTCCCTTAAATAAATTATACTAACCGCAAGATAAAATTAATATAAAATTTAGTCAAAAAACATAAAAATTTTCGAAAAAATTTTACCGAAGAATTTTTTGCTGCAACCTTAGCGCAAAATTATAAAAATTGACTGAAACTTTTATATTTTTTAAAATAAGAATATAAAATTTAATTATAATTTTAAAAATTTACAGGGAGAAAAGCATTGAGTGTTAAAGTAGCTGTCATAGGATGCGGAACCTGGGGCAGAAACCTTGTAAGAAACTTCTATAACCTTGAAGCTCTTTACAGTGTATGCGACATGGAGTCTGAAGTTCTCTGTAAAATTACGGAAGACTATAAAGGAATTAAATGTATCTGTGATTTTGATCAGATTCTTCAAACAGAAGAGATTAGCGGCGTAGTGATTGCAACGCCAAGTCACACGCATTATAATCTTACAAAAAAATCCCTTGAAGCAGGCAAACATGTTTACGTGGAGAAACCTATAGCAACAAACAGCGAGGAAGCAAAAGAATTAACGGAACTTGCTGATAAAAAAGGGCTTGTGCTTATGGTTGGGCATTTACTCCTGTATCATCCTGTGGTAAACAGGCTTAAATCTTTAGTTAAAGACGGTGTTCTGGGTAAAATAACCTATTTACAGAGCGACAGGTTAAATGTAAACTTTTTCCGGAATGACCGTAGTGTTTTATGGGATTTAGCCCCGCATGACCTTTCAATGGCAGTTTATATCCTGGACAAAAAACCCTTGCAGGTAGAATCTGCTGTAGGATGTTCCGTAAATAACGATGGGATTGTTGATATAACTCATATAGATATTGGTTTTGAAGATGAAGTTCTTGTTCACCTTAGCGATAGCTGGATTCATCCTTTAAAAAGAGTAGTGCTGCTTGTCAGGGGAACAAAAGCCACTGCTGTTTTTGATGATTCTTTTGCCGAGAAAAAATTTGAATTATACGATAATCAAACTACAGAAAAAAAACTTATAGAATGTCCTGATTATATAGAAATTGAGCCGCTAAAGCTTGAATGCCAGCATTTTCTAAGCTGTATAGAAAATAAAATGAAACCCCGATCAGATGGTTTAAATGGCTATGAAACAGTAAGAATTTTGGAAGAAGCGGAAAAGATTATGCTCGGAGCTCAATATGGAAAAATCAGCAGTATAAAACTGGCTTCTTCACGTAAAAAGAATCATCCGGTTTCTTAAGCAAGAAAAGCCAGGCAATCAAAAAATCTATTATTTTTTATACATACAAATGACGTGACTACATCTTGGTGCGGGAAAAATGAAAACTTTTTAAAACTTTTGAGACCGCTTCTAATAGCGCCGTATTATTTCATAAGCTAAGCTGCTTTATTTAATTTACCTAAAAGAACTTCTATTGCTTTATCGAGCTGAATATCTTCTTCTTCCATAAAGCTGTTTTTGTTATATTCGACTTCATAATCCGGCTCAATTCCTTTATGGTCGATATCCGTACCTGAAGGTGTAAGGTATTTTGCAATAGTGAAATTAATTCCCGAGTCATCTGGAAGCCTGCTTATCATTTGAACCCTGCCTTTTCCAAAAGTCTTTTCCCCTACAAGAGTAGCTTTATTATGATCTTTCATTGCGCCGCTAAATATTTCACTTGCACTTGCAGAACCTTCATCTATAAGTATAACCATTGGCTTTTGTGTTATAAATCCGCTGTAATCAGCTTCATAATTATCTTTATTTCCGTTACGGTAGACTATACTAACTATATTCCCGGATTTTAAGAACATATTTGTTATATAAACAGCATTTGACAGTAGTCCGCCGTAATTTCCCCTGACATCAACTATTATTCCGTCAGTTTTTCGGGTTTGCTCAAGGGCTTTTTTGAATTCATCAGCTGTATCAGAGCTTATAAAACTTGATATTCGAATATAAGCAATATTATTATCAAGCATTTTAGATCTGACTGTTTTTATTTTTATCTCTTCCCGGATTATATTTTTAGTAAGTACTTTTTCATCCCTTTCAATTGTTAAGGTAACTTCAGAACCTACTTCCCCGCGAACCATATCAGCTACATCATTAATTGAGATCCCTTTGGTTGAAACTCCATCAACTTGTAAAATTTTATCTTTTTCCATGAGTTCGTGTTTTTGGGCGGGAGTGTCGTCAATAACGCTTACTATGACAACATCTCCATCAACTTCAGTAATATGAACACCTATTCCCTGAAGCTTTGAATCAATATTTCTATGTTGTTCCTCAAAGGCTCTCTTTGGTAAAAACCTTGTGTAAGGATCATCAAGACTTGCCAGCATTGTTTCTATAGCGACTTTGGCATCTTCATGGGTTTCTATTTCAGTATCATAGCGGTTTTTCCATTTATTCCAATCCTGGTGATTATGGTTATCATCCACATAATTATTTTTTATGATACGCCATGCCTTCCTGAACACACCCTGGGGAGACTTATTGAAATTTTCAAGACCGGAAATAATATATTCTACCGGCGTTTGGGAATTATAATAATTATCGGTATAACCTGCGAGAATTAAAATTATTATTGTCAGAAAAATAGCGTATATGGATTTTTTTATATTTTTCATAAAACTTATATTTTTACAAAATGAAGCTTTTTACTTTTTTGAAGTCTGCTATAAAGCTCTTTAAAAAGCTCAAGGCTTTTTTCATGCCGCTCAGTATAATTATATCGGATTTTTTTTGTTAAATAATCCCTGATTAGCTCCTGATTCAGGCAAAGCTTACCGGATGCATGATTCAGTATTCTATTAAAATATAATCCAAGACCTGTTTCAATTGCTTTAGGGATTAGATTATTTATTTTTTCAAAATTATCCCTGTTTTTTTCCATCCAGCTGTTTCTGGCAGCCCAGGTTCCAAATACAGCAGGATACCCTGTAAGATCTTTCCAGAGTTTTCCTATATCAAAGGCTAAAAAAACTTTATTGAAAGCCAGGTTATTTTTTAAGGCATTATCCCCGATGAACAGGACAGCCTTAAAACCGGAATTTAAAAATTGATCAGGGGTTTGCTCATAATTATGAGGTTCAAAAATAATGCTTTTAAGATCATTATCATACTCATTAAGAATAACTTTTAACATAGCCGCAGATGAAGCAGAATCAGCAGGCAGTCCGATTTTACAGTTATTTAGCTCTCTAAAGCCGGCTTTAGAAAATAAGATTACACTTCCGCACTCGCCGTCCGAGCTTATACAGGCTGTTTTAATAAGAGTATAATTATCTCTGTTCATTAAATATTCAAAAGAAGAAATCGGAGCAACATCAATACTGCCTTCTGACATTAATTTATTCAATTCTGCGGGAGTTCCATAGACTAGCTCTATATTCTCCGGTTTTTCTCGCTCAATGCTGAAGTTAAACGGCAGGCAGTTTGTGAAGTTTATGAGTCCGGTTTTAATTTTATACTGTTTATTCATAATAAAAGATTAGTAAAATCTTATTTAATTATGTCATAAACATAAGTCGTAGTGAATTTGACGGGCAAAACTATAAAAATATGCCCATAACTTTTAAGACTGATTTCAGCAGCTTTTTAAATTAAAAACCTTTATTATAACTGCTATGCCTGGCTTTTAGATGGCGTTGGAGAACTTAACCCTTTTTTTAAGGTGTTTGCTACTTTAACCATAGCCATATGAACCTGGGCTATATCCTTCATGATCTCCCAGTATCTTTCTTTTGTTATATTCATACTGGTGGCATCTTCCGGGTTATTGACGTTCTCTTTTGCGTATCTTTTAACCAGCATCTGGTCTATGTAATCTCTTGCTCCAACAGCCATTGTATTTCTCCTAGATAACTTTAATAACACATGTTCATATATTGTCTTATATATATAAAGTCAAAAACTTTATAAAAATTGCTAATTTATTCGAATTTTAATTTAAAAATTTGGTAGTGCTTAAAAGTCTATCCTGACCACAATGTTATATTGATTAACCAGACATTGGAATTAGCTAGCCAAAAGTCAGGATATCACTGAATAACATTTGCCTGCGGCAATAATCTGGCTTTGTTTACGAAGCAGGCGGCGCTGTCCGCATTTTAGCAGCGAAGCAGGAGTTCGTGAGAATTCATTTTCGCCCCGGTCATTTTAAAGCTCATTCATGCCAAAAAATTATAGCAGGTTAAAACTTTTTCAAAGTTTCTAAAGTCGCGTCAATAAATCTTTTGCCAACCTGTGTGAATGTAACGGCATACATGGGGTTATCCTCAACGTTTACAATCCTGTCAATCTCACCTATTCCAAACTTATAGTGAAAAACCCTTGTTCCGGGATCAAAAAACTCCTGGAGTTTCAGAACATTCCGGGGTTTTTCAGCGCAAGTCACAGTTTTTACCTCTTGATCCTTGTTTTTTACAATTGTAGTTGAAGACTTTTTAAGCGATTCAGGAAGCTTAAAATTCTTGCCAAAAGTCGTATTGCTTACAGGCGCGTCCTGTTGGTAAAAATTTTTCTTGCTATGCTTATATGAAGGCTCTTTTTCAGTGTTTTTCTTCTCAGGCGGGGTATATTCCATGTTTTCCACCAGAGCCGGCGGGATTTCATCAATAAATCTGCTCGGCATAAAGTATTTGTAATCTCCATAAATCAGGCGGCGCTTGGTAAAAGTAAGGAAAAGCCGTTCTTCAGCCCGGGTAATTCCCACATACATAAGCCTTCTTTCTTCTTCCATATCCTGATTCCTGCCAAGAGCGCGGGCATGCGGGAATAACCCCTCTTCCAACCCTGCCATAAACACAATCGGGAATTCAAGCCCCTTAGCTGAATGCAACGTCATAAGAGTGACAGTTTCCCGGTTATCCGCAACATTATCAAGGTCACTGATTAAAGACATCCTGGTCAAAAATTCTCCCAGCTCCGTATCAAGCCCCAGATCTTCCTGTTCACGAGCTACACTGATAAATTCCCGGATATTTTCTATCCTGCTGTTTGCTTCTTCGGTATTTTCCTGTTTTAAATCATCTATATACCCTGTTCTCTCAATTAAGATAGAAATAAATTCGCTAAGATCATACTCAGGACAATCTTTTATCAGGCTGGCTATCAGGTAATGAAATTCCTTAAGCTTTTTGGCAACTTTAGGGCTAAGCTCATCCGCAAAATCATCGGCTTTTTCAATAACCCCGAACATTGAAAGACTGTATTTTCTTGCAATCTCATCAATTTTTTTAATAGTCGAAGCTCCTATGGCTCTTTTGGGAACATTAATAATCCTGCGCAGGCTCTGCGAGTCGCTTGTATTATAAATAAGCTTTAAATAGGCAATTACGTCCTTAATTTCTTTTCTTTCATAGAATTTCATACCGCCTACCATAATATAAGGAATTTTCCCGGACATAAAAGCTTCTTCTAAAGCCCGGCTCTGGGCGTTTGTCCTGTATAAAATCACACAGTCACTGAGTGAGTATTGACCGGTTGCTGTTAATTCCTTTATTTTTTCTACGACAAAATGTGCTTCTTCGTTTTCATCAATAGTTTCCCGGCACGTGATTTTTGAGCCCTGCCCTTTGTTTGAAAAAAGTTTTTTTGAAATTCTCTCCCTGTTATTGATAATAACACTGTTAGCCGCCTCAAGAATGTTACCGGTAGAGCGGTAATTCTGCTCAAGTTTTATTAATTGCGCATCAGGAAAATCTTTTTGCAGGTTAAGAAGAATTTTATAATCAGCCCCGCGCCAGCTGTAAATTGACTGGTCAATATCGCCTACAACGCACAGGCTTCTTCCATTTGAAACTGTCTTATCATCGGGATTAGCGCCCCTGTATAGCAGGTCAATCATCCTATACTGGGGAAGGTTAGTGTCCTGAAATTCATCTACCAGGATATGGCTGAACTTTGACTTATATTTTTCCAGGACTTCAGGGCAATTCTCAAAAAGCCTGACAACGCTCATCAAAAGGTCATCAAAGTCAAGCGCGTTATTGGTCTTTAGCATGTTTTCATAAACCTGGTAAATCCTTGCGATAGTCTGGTTTCTGTAATCCCTTGCTGTTGCTGCAAAACGGTCAGTGTCTATCATTTTGTTCTTTGCAGAGCTTATTGTTGCTTTTACCGCTTGCGGTTTATAGAGTTTATCATCAAGGTTTTCAGATTTTATTGCCTGCTTTACCAGGCTTACGCTGTCATTTTCATCAAAAATAACAAAGTTTTTCTGCCGGAAAGGTTCATTATTGACCATATAGTTTTCTATTTCAAACCGGAGAAGTTTCCCGCAAATACTGTGAAAAGTGCCTATCCAGAGATGTTTTGCCTGAGCTTCGCCCAGTAGGAACTCGAGTCTTTGCTTCATTTCTTTAGCTGCTTTATTTGTAAAAGTTACGGCAAGAATTTCCCACGGACGTACACCGCGCTCTACCAGTCCTGCTACCCTGTGGGTAAGAACCTTTGTTTTACCGCTGCCTGCCCCCGCAAGGACTACGAGTGGTCCCTCTTCCTTAATTACCGCTTCTTTTTGCGAGCAATTCAATCCTTTAAGTATTTCTTCCATTTTCTTTCCGGTTTATTTAAAATTTTCATTCTCCGCCACTTTAAAAATTTAATAATTTTAATGTATAATCTGTTAATGTAAATTTTAAATTATTGTATAAGAGCTTCCTAAAGTATTATAATAAAAATAAAATATCCTGAACTTTAATTTATGTAAAAGCCGAATAAAGATTAGTATGGAATTAGAATAGGAAACCCGGAATGCCAGAAGATAAAGAACGTCCCTCGATAACAGTACCCGTTAATGATCTTGATGATGTGGATGACCTGCCGGAAACGTCTGACCAGCTCGCCCATGAGCTGGCTACAATTCAGCAGTCAGCCAAGAAAATAGCCATTATAGGCAGTAGAAACCTTCCCATAACACATCAGCAGATTATAGAAACTCTTACATATGCTCTGGTAGTCCAGGGAAATTCAATCATTACCAGCGGAGGTTCCAGCGGAACAAACGCCGCTGCTATCAGAGGGGCTATGAAAGCTAACCCGCAGTCACTTAAGGTGATACTTCCGCAGACTATAGGGCAGCAGCCCTCTGATGTTCAGGACCAGCTCATAGGAATTCCGAACATAACAGAGCATGCTGACAGGGCTATGATGACTCTTGCTGATGCCAGCCGGATCTGCAACAGGGAAATCATTGATGACTGCCAGCAGATGATCTGTTTTCTTTCCCATACCAGCGGAACTCTTCATAAAGCAGTTGCTTACGCTGAAGAATCCCATAAAGTCGTGACAGTATTTTATTTAGACTAAGTAAGTAATAAAAAATTTTAAAACGCGTAAGTTTTTATTGTTTACTCCTTAAAGTTTTTCACTTAAACCCATAAGCTGAATCTCTTTATTTTTCTTAATAAAAGCTCTTTAGCTGTGGATTATATTAACGTTTCAGTTAAAATTAACTTTATTATACGGATTTAAGAGGAGTTGAACGTGTTTTTTAAAAAGAAGTATTTTTTAGCTTTTATTTTGGCATGCCTTATGCTTTTTACCGGCCGGAGCGCCCGGGCACAGGATGAACTTTACTATGAACTATATGAAGAGTTATATGAAGAGATTCAGGATGAACTTTATGAGGATAAAGCCGTTTACAAAAGAAAAGAACGTCCTTATGACTATAAACTCTGGGAAAGAAAGGGCAAATACCAGCGGAAAATAAATGAAATTGGTTTCAGGCTGCTTAATGCAAACAGGTTTGCCAGAAGAGTTAATTTTAGATTGATAAATGTCAAATTATACAATATGGAATCATACAACGCATTTGCAAGGTATAGTGATGGAAGAATTGCCGTCTATTCAGGATATCTCTATTATTTTGATAATGACGATGAACTGGCTGCCATATTAGCCCATGAATTGGCGCATATACAACAGTTAAGCACCGGACCCTGGCTTTGGAAAAGAATTAAAATGCACTTTGCCCCCCAATACTATGAATATAACGCTGATTTAAAAGGTATCGACTATATGGTAAAAGCAGGCTACAACCCGATTGCTATGCTTACTTTTTTAAACAAAATTTGTCATGAAAAAAGCGCTTATTATAAATTCAAACTTTTTATAAGAGAATTGGGATTTATGTTTTTATTGCCTTTTAATACCCATCCTACCGGCTCAAAAAGGCTTCTTAATGTATATAATCATATAAAAACCCATTATCCCAGGTTTTTAGCAGATGAAGAAGAGAATCTTTATTATATAAATTTTTTTCTTAATTCTGAAAAAAACCAGGATATAAAAGAAATAAAAAACAGATATGATATAACTGTTCCGGGCGGTTATGAAGACTTATAGGTGTTAATTCCACAAAAAAGAGGCTGCCAATTTTTTTGGAACAGCCTCTTTTTTCTGATTATTTTTTAGCCGTCAAATGCTGAAATAACGTGAACATTATGACTGTCTATATTTTGTTGTGCTGTAAAACCCACTATATTAAGAAACATACAGGATATTACAAGCAGTCCCGTGACAGTAAATATAGCAGTATGGTTATTATTTTTCATTAGTTCCTCTCTGATAAATTCTTATAAATTTTTAATTTTAAAAACTGATTAATCTAGGCATTGACGCTCAAGCCGCTGCTACCACCGGAACCACAAGCACATGTTCCTGATGTTTCAGCTCCGCCACCGCGGCTTCCAAATATACTTGTTGGTGCAGTAAAGTTTGCACTTGCAAATATGTTGGTGGTAATTGGTTTAGACGCTAATACACCTGTGGTATCAGGTCTGCGCATAGGGATTAACGGAGTATTGTTGACTGATTTAACCATAGTTTTGTCCTCCAAGCACACAGATCGGCACAATATAAATTCACACATTCACATATTTAATGTTCTCTATATAAATAAAAACAATCAAAATTAATTTATTGACTCAAATTAAAATAGTTGTTACATGAATTTACAAAGTAAAATTTTGTGGTGAGCTATAAATCTGCTATTCTATAATTTATAGCTATATTAGATTGTTTTTAAAGCCGAAGCTGTTACTGGCAGCTAGAAAAGGTTTTATTACTGAATTACTCCTGATGCCGGGTATACTATGAATAATGTAGAGCAGGAAAATTACGGATTTAAATTTCAGCTTGATGATTTTCAGGTTGAAGCAATTTCCTGTATAAATAAACTGAAAAACGTTGTGGTATGCGCACCTACAGGTGCAGGAAAGACCGTTATCGCGGAATACGCAATAATGAAAGCGCTTGAAGAAGGAAAAAGGCTTTTTTACACAACACCTCTTAAAGCCCTGAGCAACCAGAAATTCCATGATTTTAGCGAAGCTTACGGGAAAGACAAAATAGGACTTTTAACAGGTGACATTTCCATTAACAGGCAAGCAAAGATTGTTGTTATGACTACGGAAGTTTTCAGAAATATGCTCTATGGAACAACCCTGGGCAAGGTGGAAGAAAATTTAAAAAATGTTAATTTCGTTGTGCTTGATGAAGTTCATTACATGAACGACGAGCAAAGAGGCACGGTCTGGGAAGAAAGTATAATTTACTGCCCGGGTTATATTAATATAATTGCTCTTTCTGCTACTATTGCCAATGCTGTTGAATTAACAGACTGGATAAACGAGGTTCAGGGGGAAACTTACCTTGTAAACAGTGATTTCAGACCGGTCCCATTAAGGCATTTTTACTATTCCGATTCTTGTGCAGACAGGATTTTACCACTGTTTTCAGCTGAAGGCAGGCTTAATAAAAAAATAAAACCTGAAAAAAAGTTCAGAAAGTATATAAAAGCTTCTAAAAAAGATGAAAAAACCCATGTTAAGCTTATAAAAATTCTTAATGATAGGGATATGCTTCCGGCTATTTATTTTGCGTTCAGCCGAAAAAGGTGTAACGGCTACCTGGAAGACTGCCGGAAATTAAAATTACTAAATAATTTTGAAGAAAGAAGGCTTTCGCAGATAATTGATGAGTATATCCTGGATAATCCTTACATTGCAAGAAGCAAACAGCTTGAATACCTGTATCATGGAGTCGCTGCACATCATGCCGGTCTTTTACCCGGATGGAAAGGATTGATAGAAAAGCTTTTCCAGCAGGGATTAATAAAGGTTGTTTTTGCCACAGAAACCCTTGCAGCGGGAATTAATATGCCGGCAAGGACTACTATAATCAGTTCTATAAGCAAAAGATCTGATGAAGGACACAGAGTGCTTACTTCCAGTGAGTTTTTACAGATGTCAGGTCGTGCGGGAAGAAGAGGAATGGACGAAGTCGGATATGTAATCACCATTGGAGATCCATATCACCACCCTGAAGAGATGGCAGAACTGGCTTCTTCTACTGCAAACCCTCTGGAGAGCAAGTTTACCCCGAGATATTCAATGGTGTTAAACCTGCTTCAGAGGTTTACTATTGAAGAAGCAAGAGAGCTTATACTTAAGAGTTTTGGCTATCATACTTCCGTAGAAAGACTCAAGCCTTTACATACTGAACTGGAAAGAATAGAAGGCATTATTGAGGATATAACAGGGTTTAAATGTCCTTATTACCTTACGGCAGAAGATGTAAAAGATTATAATAAGTTTAAGAATATGTTTATTCAATATAGAAAAACTTTAAAAGTCCTTAAAAAACAGGTTTCAAAAGGAGAACCATATCCCCCGGAAGTTGAGGATCATGAGCAAAAAACCAGGGAGCTGGAAAATAAAGTAAAACAATCAAAATGCGATATGTGTAAAAATTACAAAAAACACATAAGAAACCTTGAAATCCTTCCCCGCTTCGATAGGAAATACAGAAGAATTAAAGATTCAATTGAGTATGAAAAAGATATTTACTGGCGGCAGTTTCTGAATTTAATGAAGGTAGCAGAACTTACCGGTCATCTGGAAAATAATTACCCCACACGAAAAGGTTTTATGACAGCTGCGGCAAGGGTTGAAAATGAAATTTTCTTTATAGAACTTATTGTAAGAGGAATTTTGGATGATCTTTCCTGTGCAGAACTTGCTGCTGTAATCTGTGCGATAGTTACAGAGGAAACAAGAAGCAATTTTTATCAAAAGTATAAAATCGGCAAAAAAGTGAGAAAAGCCCTTTATGAATCCCAGGATTTAATGAAAAAGCTCTGGCGTATGCAGCAGGAATATGATGTAACCGTGCCTGTTAATCTTACTGCTGATTATTCAGGGTTTATAGAAAACTGGGCTCTTGGAGTTGACTGGGAAGAGCTGGTTGCAGGTTCTGAAGTTGATGAAGGAGACCTTGTAAGAATATTTAAAAGAACATTAGATTTGCTGCGTCAGCTTACAATGATTCCTGATATTAACCGGGAACTTGTAAAAACAGCAATCATGGCGATAGATTGCATAAACAGGGATCCTGTTTCAGAAGTTATTTAATTCATAACTTGCATTGTTAAGGATTTTTAAAAAAATTTTAAAATACTTTAAGACTCATTTTGGGTAAAAAAAACAAAAAAATAATTATTTGGAGCTAAATAAACAAAAATTTTGGGTGAAATTTTTATATTTTATTGATTTTTTATTAATTTTACAGCAAAAATTATGTGTATTTTTGAAAATACAAAATTTATTTCTTAAATAAATTTACTTTATGTATAATTATGAATATGTTAAGTATAAAAGGTAATAAAATAGAAATTAAAATAGGGCTATCAGGTTTTTAAAGAAATTTACATCTTAAAAACATTATCAGGTAATTTAAAAAATTAATGATTGGAAATATTAATATATTAACCTTAAAAAAGTAAACAGGAGGATAGAAGAGATGACAAATTCATTATTTATTCCAAATCAACAGGAGCTTTCAAACGAAGCCATCAAAGCAATTATTCAAGAAAAAAATGTTAAGTTCATCAGATTGCAATTCGTAGACATTAATGGACATGTGAAAAATATGGCTATTCCTGCCTGTCAGATAGATAAGGCACTTAATAACGAAATGATGCTTGATGGTTCTTCTATTAAGGGGTTCAGAAGCATTGAAACTTCTGATATGTATTTTTATCCTGATAAAAATACATTTTCATTACTTCCCTGGAGAGAAAAGGACTGCTCAAACGTAGCAAGATTAATATGTGATATCTACAATCCGGACGGAACCCCATTTGACGGCTGCCCTAGAAACAACCTTAAAAGAGTTCTTGAAGAAGCAAAAAAACTTGGCTATAAAATGAATGTAGGTCCTGAATGCGAGTTTTTCCTTTTTAAAAGAGGAGAAAACGGAGAACCTATCTGTGTAACTCACGATGCAGCAGGATACTATGATGTAGGTCCGGATGACCTGGGAGAAGATATAAGAGCTGAAATGATTGCTACACTTCAGGATATGGGATTTGAAATTGAAGCAAGCCATCATGAAGTAGCAGAAGGTCAGCATGAAATTGATTTTAAATATGAAGATGCGCTAATAACAGCTGATAATGTTGTAACTTTCAGGGTCGCAGTAAAGTCTATAGCGGCAAAATATGGCTTACACGCAACATTTATGCCAAAGCCAATTTTTGGAGTAAACGGCTCAGGAATGCACACTAATTTTTCGCTATCAAAAAATTCAGCAAATGCTTTTCTTGATGATTCAAGACCTTATAAATTAAGCCAGGAAGCTCTCTGGTCAATAGGCGGTGTGCTTAAAAACATCAAAAGCATAACAGCGATTACAAACCCGCTGGTTAACAGCTATAAACGTCTTGTGCCGGGATATGAAGCGCCTGTATACCTTGCCTGGTCAGCAGCAAACAGAAGTGCTCTTTTAAGAGTTCCTGCAAAACGCGGTAACGCAACAAGGGTTGAGCTAAGATCACCCGATCCAAGCTGTAACCCGTATCTTACTTTTGCGGCGCTGTTAACAGCAGCTCTTGACGGTATTAAAAACCAGATAGAACCACCTGTACCTGCAGAACAAAATATTTACCAGTTAACAGAAAAAGAAAGAAAGAAATTAAAAATCGAGGCATTACCCGGAAGTTTACTCGAAGCCCTTGATTTAATGGAAAAAAGCCAGGTTGCAAAAGATGCGCTTGGTGATCATATTTTCAGCGAGTTCATGTCATCAAAAAGACAGGAATGGGATGAGTTCAGAACCTGCGTAACTCCCTGGGAAATTGATACATACCTTGAAAAATATTAATTCAATTATTTTTCAGCTAAAAACCTCTCATTAATATGAGAGGTTTTTAAAATGTTAAGGATGTAACAAAAAGTTTTATAAAATGCGCAGGAATTTTTTACTTTTTTCTTAATTATTAAATAATATTTGATAACGTGCTAAAATCCATATATAGAAAATTTAAAAGTTTAAATTGTATATAAAATTTTAAATATTTTATGAAAAAAAAGGAGAAGAAAAATGAATTTTAAAGCGCTGATTTCATTGACACTTTCATCATTACTTTTGTTTTTTAACGTGTCGCCTGCATTTGCAGCCAGTTTTAGTGACCTTCAGGATGATCACTGGGCATATAAGGAAATAAACAACCTGACAGAAAGAGGTATTATTGCCGGGTATCCTGATGAGACTTTTAAGCCTGAAAATAATGTTAACCGGGCAGAATTCACTAAGATGGTAATCGAAATTCTTGATAAAGACGATATACAGGTAAATGCAGAAAATACTTTTACTGACATTACACCTGATTTTTGGGCTTATGAAGATATTTTAAGATCAAAACAGCTGGGACTGGTGGTAGGCTATCCTGATAATACATTTAGACCTTATAGAAATATTACAAAATCAGAAGCTACATCTATAGTTTCTAAAACAATAAAAAAAGATTGTGATAATCATTTTGATTGTGCAGATCCCTGTGATTCAGAATGCGCATCACCCTGCCCTCTAACACAAAATGAAGGTTGCGATTACGAAAAGCCATGCAGCTATAAAAGTGATTGTGATTCAGAATGCATATCACCGTGTCCTCTAACACGGGTTCAAAACAAAGATTGCATACTTAGCCGTTTTGAAGACCATGAAAAAATTGCAAAATGGGCAAAAAAATCTTTTAAAAACGCTATAAAAAACGAATTATACGTAAATTATCCCGATAGAAATAACCTGACCCCGAATAAAGACATGACCAGGGCTGAAACAGCAGCTTTACTCTATAAATTAAGGGAAAACCCCTCAGTTTTAACGGCTGAATTTCAGGGACCCGAAATTCAGCAGAGTATTGAGGAAGAAAAAATCCTTTCAGAGGCAAATTATCCAAAAAAACTGAAAGTTGAAGAGTATAAAAGAGTAATTGAGCACTTACCAGCCAATGCATATTCAGGCAATGTTAATGAAGTGGAAATTCAGGGCTCAAAGGCTGTAATATTAGCTCATAACGTAGTTCCCGTAAATTTTGAAGGAGGATTTAAAGCTAAAAAAGCAGCTGAGGGAGAACTGGTAAACCTTACATTTATCAAAAACCTTCAAACAGAAGAAGGAACAAAACTTATACCGACAGGAAGTAAACTGGTTGCTCAGATAACCGAACTTAAAAACGGCAGACTTTTCCACAGAAACGGTAAAGTTGATTTAGAAATTACTAACCTAGTATTGCCCTCAGGAGAAGTTTATCCGCTAACAGCAACAATAGAGAATGCCGAGCTTTTTGATAAAAAATTCGGTAAATGCAATTATAAAAGACTGGGAATAGTCGGTGGCTCAATAACAGCATTCGGCTCCCTTCTCGGACTTTTCATCGGCGCGGTTGCCGATGAAACAGGAGAAGGTGCAGCCTTGGGAAGTATAATAGGTGTTGGAACCGGTTTAATTATCGGACTTATCGCCCCCGGGTGCAGTATTAAGATTCCTGAAGACCAGAAAATATACGTAAAACTCGAAAGAGACCTTGAAATTGATGTGAAGTAATTATTTTAGCGCAGATTGAATTATTCACTCTGCCTGTAAATTAATGTAATAGTTAATAACGTAAAAAACTCATTTGCTTAAGCAAATGAGTTTTTTATTTGTTGGTATTATAATAGCTCTGAAGTAAATTTAAAAAATAAAATGAAATTTATTAAATACAATGACATAAGTCAAGATTTTTATAAGTATCAGGAATTTGCGGTAATTGAGACGGTTTCTGAAATCGTCAATTATGTAAAAATTCACGGTGATGAAGCTGTCAGAAAATACAGCAGGCAATTTGGCGATGGAGAGCTGCAAAACCTCGAGCTTTCAGCCGAAGAAATAGATGAAGCCGTGCTAAATACTCCTGATGATATTAAAAACTATATGCAAAAGGCTGTAAGAAACATAAAAAACTTTGCCGAGGCACAGTTTTCATCCCTTAAAAACGTTGAAATTTCCATGGAAGAAACAGTCCTGGGACATAAAATTATCCCGCTGCAAAGAGTAGGCGCATATGTGCCGGGAGGTAATTATCCCCTGCCGTCTTCGGCTATAATGTCAGTAATTCCCGCCAGAGTCGCCGGTGTAGAGGAAATTATAGTGTGCAGCCCTAAGATTCATCAGACAACGATTGCTGCATGTAAGCTGGCAGGGGCTGACAGGATTTTTAGAATCGGAGGAGCCCAGGCTGTGGCGGCTATGGCTTACGGTACGGAATCAGTGCCCTGTGTAGACAAGATAACAGGACCGGGAAATAAATACGTAACAGCCGCAAAAAAAGAAATATACGGCGTTTGCGGAATTGATTTTCTTGCAGGTCCCAGTGAAATTATGATTATTGCCGATGAAACAGCCAGGGCGGAATTTATTGCGGCTGATATGCTTGCACAGACAGAGCATGATCCTGATGCCAGGGCTTATTTTGTCACAACATCGGAAAAATTAGCGGAAGATGTTGTATGTAAAGTCGATGAATTTCTCAAAGAGCTTAAAACAGCTGATATTGCAGGCAAGTCTATAGCTGAGAGTTTTATAATTCTTATTGAAAATATTGACCAGGCAGTTGAAATTTCCAATAAAAAAGCGCCTGAGCACCTTGAAATCTGCTATAAAAATGCCGGTTCTGATATAGACAGGTATAAAAACTACGGTTCATTGTTTATCGGGAATTACTCGGCTGAAGTATTCGGAGATTACTGTAGCGGAACCAATCACGTACTTCCTACAAATGGAGTTGCCAGATATTCAGGCGGTTTAAGTGTATTTGATTTTGTAAAAATCCAGACTTACCAGGAAATTTCTAAAAACACGGCAAAAAAAAGTTTATGCCAAATTGCATCAAACTTCGCCGCAATAGAAGGTCTGTATGCCCATAAACTTTCTGCCGAGCTGAGAGCATTTGACCAGAAATGATTACAAAAGTATCATTTTATGTTAAATTAAATGTTATAAACGTGTACATTACTTTGTGGAAAAAAATATGAATAATCTATGGCAAAAATATGCAAAAGTTCTTGTAGAATACTCAACAGACGTTAAAAAAGACGACCTGGTAATTATATCTTCGGAAATACAGGCAAAACCCCTTATACTTGCCGTATATAAGGAGGTTTTGAAAAAAGGCGCTCATCCTTCATTAAAACTGGGAATGGAAGGGCAAAAGGAAATATATTTCAAAACCGCAACCGATGAGCAATTAAGTTTTATAGACCCTTTCACCGAGCTGGAATATGAGAAAGCAGACAAATTTATTGTAATCGGTGCGCCGTATAACACTAAAAACCTGGCAAAAATCATGCCTGAAAGACTTGCAAAGCGGTCTGCCGCGACAGAGAAGCTAAGTTCAAAAATGCTTCAAAGAGCAGCAGAAGGCTCATTAAGCTGGGTTATATGCGATTTCCCGACAAATGCCCTTGCCCAGGAAGCTAAAATGTCGATTTTTGATTATGAGGAATTTCTGCTTAAAGCCTGCTATCTTCACCTGGATGACCCTGTTGCAAAATGGCGGGAAATAGGTCAGAACCAGCAAAAACTCGCTGACCGGCTGAATCATACAAAAAAACTACGCATAACAGGGGAAAAAACAGACTTAACCCTGTCAACAGAAGCAAGAAAATGGATAAACTGTTGCGGAGGTAACAATTTCCCGGATGGGGAAGTATTCACTTCCCCGGTGGAAGACTCAGCAGAAGGCGAGATTTATTTTGATTTTCCAGCAATCTATAGAGGTAATGAATCCCGGGGAATTTATCTTAAATTTGAAAAAGGTAAAGTTGTCTGCGCAACAGCAGAGAAAGGCGAAGAATTCCTATTAAAAATGATCGGCATGGATGAAGGTTCCGGCTTTCTCGGCGAAGTTGCCTTTGGTACAAACGAAATGATTCAAGAAGTTACCGGAAACATTCTTTTTGACGAGAAAATCGGCGGTTCTATACACCTGGCGCTCGGATCTTCTTATCCGGAAACGGGCGGCAAAAACAAATCAGGACTTCACTGGGACATCATAAAAAACATGAAGGAAAATTCTCGTGTTTACGCTGATGATAAGCTGATTTACGAAAACGGTAAATTTTTATATCAGTAAACTCAAGTTGCCACTTATAAAAATTTTATGTAAGAACTTTTTGTTAATTCCTTAAAATTTGATCACTACCAAATATTTTTCTATGTAAAGAATATCCAGCTAAGAAGCAGGTCAAAAAGTAGAATTGCAACAGCTGTCCATATAGCAGCTCTTGTTGTTGAAACCCCGATTTCTTTTGCTCCTCCTTTTGTTCTTAAACCGTGGCATGTGCAGATAAGAGCAGTCAAAAGTCCAAATACTGCAGCTTTTACAAGGCTTATCTGAATATCATAGGTGTCTGTATACAGCCATACTGATTTTATATAAAGATAAGGATGAAGTTTTACAGTTGTGTTCGCAACAAACATTCCTCCTACTATCCCTATTAATTCTGCAATAATAGTCACCAGAGGAACTACAACAACTGCTGCAAGCAGTCTTGGGACTAACAGGTATTCAATAGGATCAATTTTAAGCGCCTTAAGAGCATCTATCTGCTCAGTAATGCTCATATTACTTATTTCTGCAGTTATTGCGGTACCGGCTCTTGCCCCTATGGCAAGACTTGCAAAAATTGGAGCCATCTCTCTTGTCAGGGCAACCGAAACCAGCCCGCCAACATAAGCCTCAGCCCCTGAGAGCATAAAACTTTCCGCTACCTGCATTGCAAGTACAGCCCCTGCAACAAGGCATATGGTCAAAGAGATAGGAAGCGAGTCATAGCCGATTATAGCAGCCTGGTTCAGAGTATTTTTCAGGTTAACTTCACCTTTAACTATTTTTTGGACTGCCCTAAAAAAATTTATTATGCAAAAACCTATAAACTCAACTATCATAAACCGGTGTACACCAGTGTTTGTACTTCTTTATTTTTCCTTTTACTATATCAAAGTATAGATCCTGGATTTTCCTGGTTAAAGGACCTGGTTTTCCATCCCCGATAAGCCTGTGGTCTATACTGGTAATAGGGCTTACCTGTGCGCCTGTCCCGCAGAAAAATGCTTCATCAGCCATATAAAGTTCTGTTCTGTTTATAGCTTTTTCCAGGACTTTAACTGCAAATTCTTTTTCTGCTATTTCCTTTATGGTGTTTCTTGTAATACCTACAAGAATATTGTCTGTAGTCCTTGATGTAATGAGTTGCCCGTTTTCAATAAGGTAGACATTCATTGCGCTTCCTTCGGTAATATATCCGTCTTTTGAAAGAACCAGCGCATCGTCAAAACCTGCTTTCAGGGCATCTGTCTTTATAAGTCCGGTATTTACATAAGCCCCTGAAATTTTGCCCCTCGGAGGAATTGTATTATCATCAAGCCTGTTCCAGTTGGAAACACAAACGCTTAATCCTTTTGAAATATCAATATAATCCCCTATATAACAGGTAAATATAAGAAAAGAGTCTTTACCTGTGAGTTTAGGACCAATTTCACATTCGCTTTTATACACAGTCGGTCTTATATAAATATCTTTTTCGGGTTTATTTTTTTTCATAAGCTCAACTGTAATATCGCACATTTCATCAACTGAATATTCAGGTGTCATATGCATTATTTTTGAATTTTTATGCATTCTTTCATAATGCTCCCTCATCCTGAAGATGTATATTTGCTCTTCTTCTTTGTTCCAGTAACCCCGGATTCCTTCAAAAATAGAGCTTCCGTAGAGAAAAGCATGTGTTTTAACGCTGATTTTAGCTTCTTCTTCAGGGACAAAATTCCCATCCATAAAAACATATTGGGTGCTCATAAAAAAAATCTCCTTTTCTCCTATAGAAAGGATACAACCAATAAAGAAAAAAGTAAAAAATTTATTTTAAGGGGTAAAGAATAAAAACTTACGCATTTTAAAATTTTTCTAACATTCTTAAAATCACCGATGTTGTGACTCTTTCATCAAAGCTCTGACTTTTAGCGGTAAGCCAAACAGGTTTATAAACCCTTCAGCGTCTTTATGACTGTATAAATCACCTGTTGTAAAGCTTGCAAGACTTTCGTTATATAGCGAATATAGAGAAGTTGCGCCTGCCGGGATTATATTTCCTTTATAGAGCTTTAGTTTTACCTTTCCTGTTGTGATTTCATGGATTTTATCAACAAACGCAGATAAAGCTTCTCTTAGAGGAGTTTCCCATTCCCCGCTGTAGGCAAGTTCTGCAAATTTAACCGAGACGATCTCTTTGAAAGCAAATGTTTGCCGGTCAAGACACATATGTTCAAGCTGCTCAAGCGCCTCATAGAGGATTGTTCCGCCGGGAGTTTCATATACACCCCTGGATTTCATACCAACAAAACGGTTTTCAAGAATATCAACTATGCCCACACCGTTTCTACCTGCAATTTCGTTTAATTCTGCCACAAGACAAGCCGGGCTCAATACCCTACCGTTTACTTTTACCGGATTTCCCTTTTCAAATTCTATTTCAACATACTCAGGTTTATCAGGAGCCGTTTGAGGAGTGTTGGAAAGTTTTAACAGCTTATCATAAACAGGTTCCTGACCGGGATCTTCCAGTTCAAGACCTTCATGACTAAGATGCCACAGGTTTCTGTCTCTTGAATAACTGTCATCCTTTTTTACAGAAGGTGTTATACCTCTGTCTTCAAGAAATTTTACGGCATCCTCCCGGGATTTAATATCCCATAATCTCCAGGGAGCAATGATTTCAAGATGAGGCGCGAGTGCTTTTATGGTAAGTTCAAACCTTATCTGGTCATTACCTTTTCCGGTTGCACCGTGACATATCGCCACTGCTCCTTCTTTTTTAGCTACCTCAACCAGCTTTTTAGCTATAAGCGGTCTTGCTATAGAAGTTCCCAGAAGGTATTTTCTCTCATATTTTGCACCAGCCTTAAGAGTGGGAAAAACATAATCCCTGATAAATTCCTCTTTAACGTCTTGCAGATAGTATTTAACCGCTCCGGTAGAAAGTGCTCTTTGCTCCAATCCTTCGGTTTCTTTACCCTGCCCTAAATCAACGCATACAGCTATAACGTCATAATCGTAATTTTCTTTAATCCAGGGAATTATAACCGTGGTGTCAAGCCCGCCAGAATACGCTAAAACAACTTTTTTTCTCATCATTCCCTCTCAATAAATTATTGCTGCTTTTTCAATTATATCCATATAATACTAAAAAAATAATGAAAAACATAAAAATGAGGCTGTCCTGAAAGCCTGGACAGCCTCATAAATTGCTCTGAAGTTTTATCGGTTTATTATGCGTAAACTGCTTTCCAGTTTGCGTTACCTTCAACTTTTACGTTAGATAATCCTCCTGTATTGGACGGATTAAACATTATAGTATCATCTTCATTTACTTTAAGATTTGTCTCATTACCCCTGTAATCGGTTAAATCAATTGTACTTCTACCTGCTGTTGCGTCTATGTTGTTATTTCCGTAGCTGTTCCCCCTGTTTGAAAGGTTAATGTGATTTTCTCCGCCCTGGGTTTTTATGGTATTATTACCGGTTCCCGGATTGAATATGTTTTGGGTTCCCTCACCGCCGCCGGTTTGGACATCATTTCCTGCCCTCCCATTAAATACATTTTGGGTTCCGGCTCCGTTTCCTCCAATCTGGGTATCATCACCCAAACCGCCATATATGTTATTTGTAGAATGATTTCCTCCAACCTGATAATCATTGCCCGTACCGCCATGCATGTTATTTACAGAATGATGTCCACCGGCCTGGGTATCGTCTCCACGGTTTCCGTAAATATTATTTATTGACCAATGGCTTCCGCCTGTCTGATTGTCATTGCCTGCACTGCCCCACATATTATTAACAGCTGCATAATTTCCGCCTATCTGAGTATCAGAAAATACACTGCCGTGCATGGTGTTATGAGCCCCGTTAAAACCTCTCTGGTAATTACCGTGATGATGTATATTCCATGGTGAAAACCAGCTGAATCCCCACGGATTAAAGCCAAGCCTGTTTTTGAAAAACCCGTTCCAGTTAAAATAAAAATTGTTAAAACCAAAATTCCAACCATTAAAAAATGAATAAATAAACATACTCTTTCTCCTCTTTCCGTATATCCTCACAATTTACAATTCGATTGTTACTTTCCCAATATATTTTGGGATTTTTAGTTTATTAAGTTTTAAACTCCACTGGTTTAAACTAATAAATATTAGTAAACCTGCTTATTTTTCTCTTTCCTCACACTATATTTTTATAAAAACAATCAATTAATAAAAATTGTCATTTTTTTGTAAATTACATTATTTTTTTTAATATTTCTTAACAGTTGAAATAAATAACTCGAATCACGAATTGTATTTTTAAAAATTCCCTAAAACACCCGGGCGGGAGTTACGAAAACAAAAATTAAAACGCTTCTGTTTATGTAACCTATTCTCAACGTTACATAAATAAGGTTATCAGGTATAATTCTGATTATGAATGTTAGTAATCAAAAACTTGTAACTCCACTGGAAAAACCATTAAAAGGAATTATAAAAGTTCCTGCCGATAAATCGATTTCTCATAGAGCAGCTATTTTCAGCGCCATTACAAAAGAAAAAATTACTGTCAGTAATTTTTCTTGCGGCGCTGACTGTAAAAGCACTTTAGCGGTACTGAAACAGCTTGGGGTAGAGGTGAATTTTCAGTCAGAAAGAAATCTTGCCATATGCAATAAAGAAGGCTTTAGAGAACCTCAAGAAATTCTTTATGCCGGAAATTCCGGGACGACAATAAGGCTTATGTCCGGAATACTTGCCGGGTCAAATTTTTCTTCAGTAATTACAGGTGATGAAAGCCTAAAAAAACGACCTATGGCAAGGATTATTACTCCTTTAAAACAGATGGGTGCTGATATAAAAGCAGAATATGATGATACAAAAGCCCCAATTTCCATAAAAGGCACAAAATTGAACGGTATTGTCTATAACTCGCAGGTCGCCAGCGCACAGGTAAAGTCATGTATTTTACTGGCAGGTTTAAATGCTGAGGGAGAAACTGTTATAAGAGAGCCTTTCAAGTCAAGAGACCATACAGAAAAACTTTTAAGCTATATGGAAGCTGATATAGAGGTGCAGGATACCAGGGTTAAAATCAGAAAATCAGAACTTTGCCCAAAGCCTATGTCAATTCCGGGGGATATTTCCTCAGCTGCTTTTTTCATTGTTGCCGCAAGTATAATTCCTGATTCTGAAATCATAATCCGGGATGTGGGGCTGAATCCCACAAGAACGGGAATCATTGATATAATGCGGGACATGGGCGCTGATATTACAATTTTAGATAAGAGAGAAGAGTGTAGCGAAGAAATCGGTGATATAAAAGTAAAATACGCTGAGCTTAAGGGAGTTACTATAGGCAGGGATCTGATTCCAAGGATTATCGATGAATTACCGATAATTGCAATTGCGGCAACCCAGGCAAAAGGCACTACAATTGTAAAAGAGGCGGAAGAATTAAGACATAAGGAATCAGACCGGATTAAAGCCGTTTGTATGGAGCTGAAAAAACTGGGTGCTGATATAGAAGAAGCTGATGACGGGTTTGTAATATTCGGAAAAACACAGCTAAGAGGAAATTGCGTACTTGAAACCTATCATGACCACAGAATTGCCATGTCAGGCTATGTTGCTGCGCTGGCTTCTCTTAAGCCCGTTAAAATAAACGAATTTCAATGGGTAAATATTTCTTTTCCTGAATTTATAGAAGTCTTTGAAAGCTTACAAAAATAACGAATTAAGGGTTATATGCATAATCCGAGTCTGAATTTTTTGATAAATACGGATTTACATCAGGCAGGATAAACCAGAAAGTCGAACCTGTGCCTTTTTCGGATTCAAAATCAATCATGCCTTTATGAAGTTCAATAAGCTTTTTTGTAAGTGTAAGTCCGAGTCCTGTTCCTTCCTGTTTTCTTGCCAGGGAAGAATCAAGCTGCCTGAAGCTCTTAAATACTTTGTCTTTATCACCGGGGGAAATTCCAATGCCATTATCCTGAACTTCAACTTTGATGTTGTCTCCTTCCCTGACTGCTTTTACAACTACTTTACCTTTTTCCTGACTAAATTTTACCGCATTGCTGAGAAGGTTATACATTATTTGCTTAAACTTTATTAAATCAGCATTAAGAAATAATTCAGGATCAGTATTCATTTCTATGGTTACGTTCTTTTTGACCGCCAGGCTGTTAAGAACGGAAACTGTTTCTTTTATAGCTGTATGGACATAGAATTTTTCACAATTAATTTCCATATTTCCCGATTCTATCTTGGAGAGATCAAGTAAGTCATTTACCAGTCTTAAAAGATGTTCACCACTTACATAAATATTATTCAGGAACTTTTTTTGCTTTTCATTGATCTGTCCGTAATTTTCGCTGAGAAGCATTTCAGAAAACCCGATCACCGCGTTCAGTGGAGTTCTTAACTCATGTGACATGCCTGCCAGAAAATCGCTCTTTATCCTGGCTGTTTCCTGTATTTTAGAATACAGAATTGCCTGGTTTATCGCTATTGCTATCTGGCTTCCCGTATCTTTTAAAATTTCAAAATGAGCCTCCTCCCATTTTCTTGGGTATTCAACCTGATGTGCCGTAAGAATCCCGAGAAACTCTTCTTTATGTACAATAGGAATGATTATCAGGGAATTAATATTATTTTCATTTAAATACTTTTTTTCTTCCGGTTCTAAATTATCTTTTTCGCAATTATTAATTAAGACCGGACTGAATTTTTTAATTAGAAAATTTTGCCATTTAAAAGGTATTTGACATACAGATTTTTCTTGTTTAATCAGAGAGAAAATGTTTTCGTCTTTTCTATATTCGCTGCGAAAATAAAATTTTTGATCTTCTTTTTCAAATAATGCTATTAAGCACCTGTCAACTTTTAGCAGAGTGCCGATTTCTTTAACTATGGTTTCGAGAACTTTATCCAGCTCAAGAGTTTCCCTTATACTATTTACAATCCATCTTACAATTCTTTCTTTTTCCTGCTGTTCAAAAATTTTATTAATATATTTGGTTAATTCCTCTTTATTCTCAAGATTTTCATTATTATCAATCTTTTTTGTTTTTTTGAAAAAACTTCGAAGCTGAACCATAAGAGAATTAATCAGAGATATAGAAAATTTTGCGGATTTTGTAGAATTTTTTTGCATTAAATTCTCCAAAAAATAATTATTTAGTAATTTTGAGCAAATAAAGATAAGACTTATATATTCTATAAAAGTAAGCTTTTTTAGTAAACAATTAAATTATCATATCTTCTATTATCCAGGTAGGTTAAGCTTTTTAAACAAACTTCAAGTTTAAAATATTTGTATACATTTCTTAAAATTTTAATGTACAATAAACTAAAAATATAATTTATATTTTAAATGTATATTATTTAGATAAAATTTTTAATGGACTCTAAAAACACCTGAGAAATTGTGCAGTGATCTAAAAAGTTTAAAAGAAGCCTTCATGTCAACTCCTTAGGCTTGTTCAGTCCGGTCTCAGCAAACCTATACAATAAAGCTGAAGATCCGGTTTTGCTTGCGTAAGCGGGAGCATCGCCTCATTTTTATAAATTTTGAAAAATTTTAATTCAGTCATATCCTGGCTTTCAGCTAATTAGAGATTCAGATTACTTAAACATCTTTCTTATATTGTTAATAAAGTTTTTATTGGACTCTGAGTCCTCTTCACTTTCATCGCCTTTCATTTTGGCTTTTTTTATTTCAAGCATATTAGAAAGATATTTAATTTTCTCTTCTATCTGTTCTTTGTTTTTGTAATCTGATCCTTTTATTCTCAGAAATTCCCGGTAGGACTTTAGAGCTTCAAGGTAATTTCTTGTTATTTCAAAAATTTGAGCCAGGTTAAAATGAATTTCAGGATCATCCGGATTAAAGCGAAGCACCCTTCTTAATTCAATAATAGCTTCTTGATACCTTTTCATTTCGAACAGAGCGAGTCCTAAATTATGTTTATATTCAGAATTGTAAATATCCAGCGCCCCTGCTTTTCTGTAATAAAAAACAGCCCCGTCAAGATCGCCTTTAGCCTGGTAAGTCAAGCCCAGCTCATTCAGGAAAAATGCATTATCCTGATCCAGCACAGTTGCTTGCTTAATACTATGTATGGCTTTCTCCAGGTTCCCCATCTCTCTGTAAATCAGCCCTTTTTGATAGTAAGCATCCGGCAGATTCTTGTTATATGAAGTTGCTTTATCAAAATAGTCAATTGCCTGACGGATTTTTTGAAGTTTTATATAATATAAACCCATTCCATAATAGGCTTCACCGAATTTTTCACTGTTTTTTAAGGCAAGTTCAAAATAATCTTTGGCTTTTTTAAGTTCATCTTTTTCCAAAAGCAGCATGCCAACCGTATAAGAAGCGTCAATTAATCCTGAATCAAGGGCTATAGCTTTTTCATAAGTTTCAATAGCTTTATCTGTAAGCATCATAGTCTCATATGTAGATGCAAGATTATAAGTGGTTATGGCGTCTTCGGGCTTTTGTTTAAGAGATTCATTGAAGTGATTGACTGCCAGATTAAATTTTTCTTGTTTTGCGTAAAGTGAGCCAAGGGTTGAATGAGCCTGAGCATTGGAAACATCAATTGCAATAGCTTTTTTAAGCTCTTTTTCAGCGGATTCATAATCTTCATTTTTGTAATATATGTAGCCCAGGGCATATCTAATCTCAGGATCATTAGTATTAATTTCTGCGGCTGATTTAAATTCATTAAGAGCCTCATCAGTCCACCCCAAACTTCCGTATGCCAGTCCTAAATTACTATATGCACTACCATTTTTAGGTTCAAAGGTTATTACATATTTAAACTCAGGTATTGCTTTTTCATAGTTTTCTTTTTCAATATAGAGCAAGCCTGTATAATAATGTGCCTTTACGCTGTCAAAATTTAATTCCAAAGCTATGTTAAGCTCTTTTTCGGCATTTTTATAGTCTTTATTTGAGAAATAAAGAACACCAAGAGCCAGGTGAGACTCAAAGTTATTCTGATTCAGCTCGATTGATTTTTTATAATTCTGTATAGCTCCATCTATATTGTCTGTTTTTTCAAAAACTAGTCCTAGAAGATAGTATCCATTGACAAAACTCGGGTTATCACGAATAGCATATTCTGTTAAATCCTGTGCTTTTTGAAGTTCATTATTCGCCATGTAAAGCAGAATAAGGCTATATGCTATATCGGCATCTTTTTTACTTACATCATATGCTTTTTCCATGTATTCAATAGCCTGAGGCAGTTTTTTATTAAGCTCATAAGTCTTAGAAAGTCCGACAAGCGCCAGAAGGTAATCAGGTTTAAATTTAAGTGCGCCCTGGAAAAAGATTATTGCCTTATCAAGTTCACTCAAGCAAAAATAACAATCAGCAAGCTTTTCCAACTCTTCATGATTGTTCGGATTTACTGCAAGAGCATTTTTATAATATTCTATGGCATTTTTATAATCTTTTTTCTGCTTAAGCTCATCGCCCCCGGCAACAAACCTTTCAAAAT
Organism: Candidatus Gastranaerophilales bacterium; assembly: GCA_028278305.1. Lineage (GTDB taxonomy): Bacteria > Cyanobacteriota > Vampirovibrionia > Gastranaerophilales > UBA9971 > JANQEB01. The sequence goes on along the minus strand of JANQEP010000089.1, from coordinate 5,910 downwards.
CATTCACGGCTAACCCTTTATTTTCAGATTCTGTATTATAATTTTATAATATTTTTCATTAATATGACAAGGCATTACAGGAAGTTTAAGGAAGTAATAAAAAATTTTAAAATGCGTAAGTTTTTATACTTTACTACTTAAACTGCTTCTTTTGACATATCAAAGCTTATACCGGCTTTTTTCATTCTTTCTAAGACTTCTTCAAGATGTTCTTCGCTTACTGTAAGGGCGATTCTAAAGAAACCTTCACCCATAGGACCGTAACCTGTTCCTGGAGGAACCACTACTGCTGCTTTTTCCAGCATAATCTGCGCAAAATCCCCGGAAGTCATTCCTTTTGGCACAGGCAGCCAGAGGTAGAAAGTTGCTTTAGGGTCTTCAAGTTCCCAGCCCATTTCTCTTAAGCCCCGAGTCACTATGTCGCGGCGTTTTTTATACATATCATTTAATTTATTGATTTCTTGCTGAGGGGTTTCAAGGGCAGTGATCCCGGCTTTCTGGATTGCTTTGAAAGCGCCGCTGTCTATGTTATTTTTTATAACTTTAAGGGCGTTCATAGGGACTTTCCCGCCTGCAGCCCAGGCAATTCTCCATCCTGTCATATTATAGGTCTTGCTGTGAGAGAAAAATTCTATACAGTAATCTTTTGCGCCTTCTATCTGCAGGAAACTCGGCGCAACATAACCGTCATAAGTCATTTCGCAGTATGCCTGGTCATGACAGATTAAAATATCATATTTTCTTGCAAAATCAAGCGCTTTTTTAAAGTAATCCAGGGTTGCAACAGCTCCTGTAGGGTTATTGGGATAATTTAAAAACATAATTTTTGATTTTTTCGCAATATCTTCAGGAATTTTTTCAAGGTCAGGAAGATAATGATTTTCCGGACCTATAGGCATGTAATAAGGAATTCCGCCGCTGAGGAATGTTGCGTTTCTGTAGACCGGATAAGCAGGATCAGGTACCAGCGTGTAGTCGCCTTCATCTATAAAACCCATAAATACATGGGCTATACCTTCTTTTGACCCTATGAGAGCCAGAATTTCAGTATCAGAGTCCATATTAACGCTAAACCTTTTCTTCATCCAGTCAGCGCAAGCCTGTCTGAATTCCTTAGTCCCCTGGTAAGGCGGGTAATTATGGGTGCAAGCATCATCAATAGCTTCATGCATTGATTTTACTATATTAGGGAAAGTAGGTGTATCAGGATCACCCACTCCAAGACTTATTACATCAATCCCTTTTGCTTTTGCCTCGTCTATTTTTTTATCTATTTCCACAAAAAGATAGGGGGGAATTCTGTCAAGTTTCTTTGATGGCTTCATTTTTATCTCCTTTATAATTACTTTTACTGAAATAGAGGTAATTAGTCTGAATCTCTGGTTGCATAGTCATATTCCGGCTTTTGGCTAATTGGCGACTCAAGTTAATTAAAATATACCAAAAATAAAGTAAAATTTAAATTTTAATAAACTCAAGTTGCCACCTATAAAAATTTATAAGTAGCAACTTGAGTTTTAATAAGTGTGTACTCCTACGGAAGTTTTCTGCTCATTATAACTTTTGCCTTCTTATCATAGAGCTTTTCAAAATACCAGCGCCCCTTGAAATCACCATCTTTATCAAATACATACTGGTCATATTCTGAAATATAATAGCTGACTTCCTTAAATTTTCCGTTATTATCATATTTATAGGATACATGAGGATATTCATCGTGCGGCTTATCAAGTATATCAACATATTTCAGGCGTCCCATCGCGTCATAATAATAAATATGATATTTATCCTCAAAATACTTAACTCCGTAAATTACAAGGATTTTCCCCAAAAAATAAAAACCTGCAAGTTCTCTTTCCCCGAGGTTTCTTAAGCCTTTTTTAAGGGCAGTCCTGTTTATTCGGACATTGGGGTCTTTTTTGCCCCCCTCAAATTGCTTCATGTCAATTTTGCGCTGTATATCCTTAAACAATAAGTCTTTATAATGATTAATTGTCTTTGTGCGCTCCTGCTGGCTTAAAAGGGGCCAGTCAAGTTCCACCTTTCCTTTTAGAGTCTTTGCATAAGATATGGATATGGCTAAGATTGAAATTAATGCTGTAAAAATAAAATACTTAAAAATTTTAGCCATTATAATCATTGTAAATTAAACCAATATTCTTTATATTTACTCAAGTTGCTGCTTAATAAATTTTTTCAAAATGTATATGGATTAGAAAAAGCTTCCTCTTTTCATTCCTCTGAGCAGGGCGGGCATTCTGAAAAAATTTTGGTAAGATAACGAAATTTTTAATAGGTGTTAATTTGAGCTTATATTAATTAAAATACCTGAAATTATATTAAAATAAAAGTAAGCAAGAAAAATTTCTGCGCATTCTATAAAATTCCCTGGTGGTTAAATATGTTGAGGTCTTTATGAGCCAATGCTGCAATAGTAAAAGAAAATTTGATTATCTGTTCTGGTCAACTTTTATAATTTCAGTGGCAGGGTATATCCTGTATGCGCTCCATCCTCCGTTTCTTTCAGCAATCCCGGCTCTTGAGGAATTCAGCCTTAATGTGCATGAAATCCTCGGTAAAATGTGGTGGGGAATTGTGGTAGGCGTCCTGCTCGTCGGAGTTATAGCGCTGATTCCAAGGGAAATCGTTGTAAACCTGATGGGGAAAAATAAAAGCTGGCAGAGCATTTTCAGGGCAGCAATTGCAGGGATTGTACTGGATTTATGTTCTCATGGAATTTTACTTGTCGCTATGAAACTCTATGAAAGAGGAGTCAGGCTTTCACAGGTCGTGGCTTTTCTTATAGCAAGCCCATGGAATTCCCTTTCACTTACAATCATTCTTATAGCTTTGATTGGCTTGAAGTGGGCATTAATTTATATCTTTCTATCCTTTATTATAGCTGTTATTTCCGGCTTAATAACAGAAGTGCTTGTTTCCAGGGGGATTTTAAAAGATAATCCTATACAGGTTGAGATTCCTGAGGATTTTTCCATGAAAAAAAGCCTGAAAAATGAATATGGTGACAAGAAATTAAGTGAAATTTTTTCTTTTTCACTTTTTATAAACACTTTTAAAGAAAGCGAAATGATACTCAGATGGGTATTTTTAGGGGTGGTGGCAGCAGGGTTGATAAGAACGTTTGTTTCCACTGATATATTTACGGCTTTTTTTGGACCGACGTTTTTAGGACTGATATTAACGCTTGTAGCTGCGACAATTATAGAAGTCTGTTCTGAAGGCAGCCTGCCTATAGCTTATGACTTATTTTCCAGGGCAGCAGCGCCGGGAAATGCTTTTCTCTTTCTGATGGCTGGAGCGTCAACTGATTATACAGAAATTATGACCCTGAAAGAAACCACAGGTTCATGGAAAACTGCTCTTTTCCTGCCGCTTATCACGGTTCCGCAGATACTTGCGCTGGGGTATATCTTAAATACTTTCAGTTCAGGCTGAAGAAAACCGCCATTGAAAGCCCTACAACGCAGCAATAAACCGCAAAAATATTTAATTTATTCTTGCTTATAAAAATTATGAAGTACTTAATGCAATAATACCCGACCAGTGCGGACACAAGTGTTCCGGCAATGATTGCCGTCCAGTTAAATCCTGCAAAACCACCGATCATGGATAATTCAAAAGAATGAAAGATTGCCGCCATAAGAATTATCGGGATACTGAGAAGAAAAGAATACCTGGCACAGGTGACCCTGTCGAGTCCTGAGGCAAGTCCTGCCGCTATAGTTGCGCCTGATCTTGATAATCCTGGCGCTACCGCCAGTCCCTGGGCAAGTCCTATAATTACGGCACGTTTCCAGCCTATAAGTGTGTCCCGCTTAGTTAGTCTTCGGGAAATAAACTCTGTGGAAAAAAGCAGTACACCGGTGAAGACAAGGATTATCCCCACCACGGCGGGGTTATGGACAAGGGATTCAAATTGGCTTTTTAAAGGTAGTGCTATGGCAATTGTTGCCATTGTCCCTATGGCTATATAAAGCGGAATTTTAGCTTCGGAATCGGTCTTCAGGCTACCATCACGCCATGCGGAATAAAAAATTCTGGAGAGTTTGACTATATCCCGGCGAAAATAAATTAAAACCGCAAGAAGCGTGCCTACATGCAGCATTATATCAAAGAAAATTTCCTCGCTTCTACCTGCTGATAAGGGTTGACCTGTAAGAAATTTATAAATTGATGAAGTTAAAACAAGATGCCCTGAGCTGCTTATCGGCAAAAATTCGGTTAAGCCCTGAACTACTCCTGTTATTAGCGCCTGTGTTATATCCAAAATTTTATTTTCCTTTTATCCGGTTTCGCAATAACAAAATTTTAACATGACCTCTATACTCATCAATTGGCAAAGAGGCTGTATAATTTTTGTGGGTTAAGGAAGTAATAAAAAATTTTAAAGTGCGTAAGTTTTTATTCTTTACCCCTTAGTTATGCTGATACGTGATAAAATTAATCTGGGTATAATTAACTTGATATTTTGTATAAAAAAAATGGCTGAGCTGAAATTAAAAAATATTCATAAAATTTTTGACAAAAAAACACGCGTAATAGAGGATATTAACCTCGATGTTATGGAAGGGGAATTTTTAGTGCTTGTCGGTCCTTCAGGCTGCGGGAAATCCACGATTTTAAGAATGATAGCCGGGCTTGAGGATATAACTGACGGGGAAATTCTTATAGACGACAGAAAAGTAAACAATATCCATCCTAAAGACCGGGATATTGCGATGGTATTCCAGAATTATGCGCTGTACCCGCATATGACAGTATATGACAATATGGCTTTTGGTCTTAAGATGCGTAAATTTAAAAAAGACTTCATTGATTCACGGGTTAAGGAGGCGGCAGGTATTCTTGACCTTCACGAATATCTTGACAGAAAGCCAAAACAGCTATCAGGCGGACAAAGACAACGGGTTGCACTGGGAAGAGCCATTGTAAGAGAGCCAAAAGTATTCTTAATGGATGAGCCCCTATCTAACCTTGATGCTAAACTCAGGGTGCAGACCAGGTTTGAGATTAAAAAACTTCATAAGAAGCTGAAAACAACCTTTATATATGTAACACATGACCAGATTGAAGCTATGACCATGGGAGACAGGATTGTAATTCTTGATAAAGGAGTGATCCAGCAAGTGGGCTCTCCTGAAGAGGTTTATCTTTATCCTGAGAATGTCTTTGTTGCAGGATTTATCGGTTCACCATCCATGAATTTCCTGGATGCTGATGTTACAGAAGATAAAAAAATAAAATTTGACAGCATTATAATTGATCTTGACGGAAATATTCAGGATTTAATAGAAAATAATTCGCTTTCAGGTAAAAAAGTGATTCTGGGTATAAGACCTGAGCATTTTTTAGTTAACCGGGACGATAAAAACACTTTAGAAATCATACCTGAGCTTGTTGAGACCCTTGGAAGCGAGAAGCTGGTACATTTTACTGTGGATAACAAAAAAATTACCGCTAAAACCCCCGTAGAAACAGAAGTAAATACATCTGAGCAAACAAAATTATCAATAGATACCTCAAAAATTATTTTATTTGATCCAAAAACCCAAAAAAGATACAGATAAACATATTTTGCATCCGGGTGTTTTTTGATAAGATTTTGAAATAAGTTCGAAATGACGTGTAAGGGTTAAAATGCGTAAGTTTTTATTCTTTACCCCTTAAGGTCATTTTTATACTTTCTGATATTTTAATCAAAAGCGGGATTAACAGTAAAGTAATTATTGTTGAAAATATAACGCCATAAGCAATTGAAACAGCTGCAGGAATTAAATATTGTGCTTGTTCTGATTTTTCCATCATCAAAGGCATTAACCCGGCAGAAGTTGTTACCGTAGTTAAGAATATAGCCCTGAAGCGACCTATTCCGGCTTGTTTCAAGGCATC
>JANQEP010000069.1 GCA_028278305.1 Candidatus Gastranaerophilales bacterium | reverse complement strand
CATCACGAGGAGGAGTTTAAAACAGGCAATATTGCCTGTTTTAAACTGTGACGTGGTGATCTGTCCCTTCAGGTTATAAAACATATTAATGTTTGTTTGACAGATTGCCGCGTCAGGATTTTCAAGTATATTAACATCATAAGAGGTTATATCTTTGGAAAATCCCTCCTCGCAATGACAATGAAGATTTCTTTCAATACTTTTGAGACCGCTTCTAATAGTTTGAAAAAAAATATAAAAAAATAGTAAAATAAACTCAGGTTGCTGCCTGCAAAAATTTATAAGCAGCAGTCTGAGTTAAAATAAGTAAGTTTTGGACCTGTGAGACAGCTATATTGACAAAAAAACACGCGATTATAATAGGAGCAGGACCTGCCGGGCTTACCGCAGCTTATGAACTTTTGCAAAAAACCGATATTATCCCCGTAATCTACGAAGCAAGCGGTTTTATCGGCGGAATTTCCCGGACCGTTGATTATAAGGGAAATAAAATCGATATCGGCGGGCACAGGTTTTTTTCCAGGTCAGAAAAAGTGCTTAACTGGTGGAAAAACATCCTGCCTCTTCAATCAGAACTTTTTGACCCTGAAAAAACAGATAATGTCATGCTTTTGCGGCGGAGAATTTCCAGAATTTTTTTCCTGGACAGGTTTTTTGATTACCCTGTTTCCCCGGGTTTCAACACGCTCTCTAATTTAGGCATTAACAGGGTTGTTAAAATAGCTTCCAGTTACCTGAAAACAAAATTAACCCCTTTTAAAAACCCGGAAAACCTTGAGGATTTCTTTATAAGCAGGTTTGGAAAAGAGCTCTATGAGACGTTTTTTAAGGATTACACGGAAAAAGTATGGGGTGTTTCCTGCCGGGATATAAACGCTCAATGGGGGATGCAAAGGGTTAAAGGGCTTTCTGTTTCTAAGGCGGTATTGCATTTTATTAAAAAAACTCTTAATACAAAGGCTTTTTCAGACCAATCTTCTACAGAAACAAGCCTTATAGAACAGTTTATGTATCCTAAATACGGACCCGGGCAGCTATGGGAAGAAGTGGCAGGGAAAATTCTTCAACAAGGCGGTAAAATTTATTTAAAACACCGCGTTATCGGGTTAAAAACCCATGAAAACAGCATTTCTGAGCTTATTGTAGAAAATGAAGATTCTGATACCAGGCTTGCTTCATCGGCTGATTTTTACTTTTCGTCAATGGCTGTCAGGGATTTAATATCATGTTTTATCCCTGAAGTCCCTGATAATGTAAAAAAAGTTTCTGAAGGCCTTTTATACAGGGATTTTATTACTGTCGGGCTTTTGTTAAACCGCTTAAAACTTCAAAATAACACTTCAATTAAGACAATTAACAACATAATTCCTGATAACTGGGTTTATGTCCAGGAAAAAAAGGTTAAGCTGGGACGTATACAGGTTTTTAACAACTGGAGCCCTTATATGGTAAGTGATTTAAATAAAATATGGCTGGGGCTTGAATATTTCTGCAATGAAGGTGATGAGCTATGGAGCAGGAGTGATGAGGATTTAAAAGAATTTGCCGCTGATGAGTTAGCTAAAATAAACATTATAGAAAAAAATGATGTTGCAGATGCCGCAGTAATAAGGTTTAAGAAGGCTTATCCCGCTTATTTCGGCGCTTACTGCCGGTTTGATGAGATCAGGCATTTTCTCGACGGGTTTGAAAATCTTTATCTTATAGGCAGGAATGGGATGCACCGGTATAATAATATGGACCATTCAATGCTTACGGCGATGATTGCCGTGGAAAACATTATAAGCGGCAATAAAACCAAAAAAAACATCTGGGATGTAAACCCTGAAGATGTTTATCATGAAAAAAAATAGCTGTCCCGGGTTTAATTATAGTGACCTAAGAAAATAAACAAGATTTAATAAGTGAAGGTGAAAAACAATAATAGCAGTATTTTAAGGGTTGGGTGTAGGGCGAATCCCTACCCACAACATTTCCCCTTTCCTTTGAAGGAAGGGGGCAGGGGGATGGTAGGCGGGTTTTAGACATTTTTTGTTTTTAATTTAACTAATTTCCTGATTACTTTTGAAGATTACTATATATTAGCGGGAATGTTTTTCCGGTTTGCCGGAATCATCAGTAGTTTTAGTTATTCAATAAAAAGCTTTTAATTGATTTTTCGTCTATTTTAAGTTTCTTTAAAAACATTATTGTTAATTCTTTATTTTCATTTAAACAATTTATTAAAAGGTTAAATTCTGCATCAGTTACCTTATTTATAAGCTTATCAGCAATTTTTTCCGCTTTTTCCGTGACTTTAAGCGGGATTTTTTTTAAAAACGGTTTTCCCTCCCCGGTTGTAAGCCATTTAAAATTGTAATGCTCTTCCGGCAAAGCTTTAAGGATTTTTTCCGCTAAATCATAAGGAAATTTTGCTTGTTTTCCTGATTCAATACTGTTTATCCTGCTTAACTTTTCTTTAAGTAAATTTGCAAGTTTTTCCTGGCTTAAGCCGGCTCTCTGTCTTATATATTTTAGTCTTTCTGATGTATTCATAATATTAATTTTTTTCTAAATTAAGGAAAATTTCCTTGACATTAAGAATAAAATTCTTTACAATAAAGTTTATACCTTTTATAACTATAGCACAATTTACATTAATCAGGATATTTTTGCGTAATAACTTTATTATAAATATGAAAAACTAATTTGCTCAATTGATGATATGGCAAAGTACAATTTATATTCTGAGTTTTAATTTTTAAAAATTAAAATTTACAATTGTTTAAATTTTATTGCGTCTATTGATAAAAATCTTTCATTGATTGCTTTTTCATATTCTGAACCTTGAAAACCGTTAAATAGTAATTAATAGCAAGATATAAAATTAATTTTTAAAAAAACTTTTTAACCGTCTATTTATATCGACCGGATTTTTTGTTTTAACAAGGGGGCTGTTATATGAACACTAAAGAGATCTTTTTAGAGGATTTTATTTCTGAAATAGTTGAAGATGAGAATAAAATTAACAGGTTCAATGTGTATTTTAAACGCTGGATAAGTACTTACAGCACATTAAAACAACTTACGGAAAAGATACATATATATGATAGCGTTGAAATACTTATAAAAGACAAACATAAGTTTTTAGATGAGCTTTACAGGCTCTCTGATATAAAGCTGATAAAGTCTTCAATATTCCGGCGCGGTTCTTAATCTAAGTTTACAATATACGCATAAATTTTTGATAAAATCATAATATCACCTAAATTAAATCATCTGTGTTTACTTAGAGATTACCTGGGACAGCTGATTGATTACTACCTGAATCGAATATTTGAAAAGTTTTCATAGTAACGGATTTTTCAATTTGCAAAAAAAAATCACGTTAGCTGAATCGTTTAAAATGGGGCTTGCTATTCTGAAATGCTGTTTCAATGGTGATAATTACTTGTTCTAGTGCTTAGCGGAATGGCTCGGCGGTATCTTAAACCGGCAGGATGTGCGGCATTATCATAAAAGGCTGGGATTAAAAGCCTTTTACGATTTTTGTCGGATTTGCCAGCACACCTTCAGAAGAGATCGACAAGGGGGTTTTTGAGTGCTTAAATGTTGCGGAAGGTTTATTAAACCGAAAAGGTTTAGTTTTACTGATGAAGACGGTTTACACATCTTAAAGATCGGGCACTGCGTTAATTTAGAATGCGCTGCGCTTGTGGTTCAGGCGGAAAAAATAAACGTTTTTGGCAGGTCCGAAAAACAGACTCTGCGAGGGAAAAAAGCTCGCAAGTTCCTGGAAGATAACCAGCATAAACTTCTGAACACCAAAAAATACAGGCAATACAGGGAAAACACCGCAAAAGGTTTTCATTACTGTAACACTTTCTGGGATTTAAAAAGAAACAGGATTCGCCAGGAAGTGAGAGAACTCGCTACAGACCGGCTTATAAGCAGGAAAGATTCGGATTTAATAGCTGTATAAGGCTGCATTACTTACTACATATACTGACTTTCTAAATTTAAGGGGCTTTTGCCCCTGTTTTTATTTTTTGTCCAAAATTTTTGATTAATAAAATTTCTGATTTTCAGAAATTTTATTTCTTATTAAGTTTTTGGAAATTTCATAAAAAGCAAAATTTTTAAAAATTCAGGGCTTATAGAATCCGATTTATGACCCTTTTATTTTCCGTGGGTATATAAAAGTATACAAATTACTAAAAACGCCCGGTGTTACATAATAAATATTATCGGCAGATATTAGTGAAATTCATCAAAAAATCAATTATAATAAACAAATAGATATACAAGCTTCCAATTAACATTTTTTTATATTTTAATGAAGATATTATAAATATTTTAAGAAATTTACCGATACTTAAAAAAGTATCATAATATAATTATAAAGTCGAAATTGGGTTATGAAGATGAGTAATAAAAGTAATATTGCTTTTAATAATAAATTCGTTAGCAGCTTAACCGGTGCTTCAGTTAGGCAGTTAAGCAACTGGGACAAAATTGGTTTAATAAAGCCGTCAGTTCAAGAATCATGTGGAAGAGGTACTTTAAGATTATATTCATTTGAGGATATTGTTGAAGTAAGAACAGTAATGTTTTTAAAAAATAAGAATATCTCTTTACAGAAAATTAAAATAGCTGTGGATTACTTAAAAGATGAATTAAAGTATAAGAGACCATTAAAAGAAGCTAAGCTGATTACGGATGGAAATGAAATAATTATTACAACTGAAGATGTGAATTCAGTTTATTCAAGATGGGTCTCGGCCAGTCAATATGGGCAAATTATTTTTGACCTTACAGTAGTTCCGCTTGGTATTTTTGTAGAAGAAATTGAAAATAAATTTCTTAAGTATGAAAAACGTCTTGAAAAAGGGGAAAAAGAGTATAAAGAAGGCAAAACGGTATCGTTAGACTCGGTAAGGGAAAAGTACTTTGGCTTATCAAATAGATCTATCAAAAGACGCAATAAAAGATCTTGATAAACTTAAAAAATCAGGAGTGGACTTAAAGCCTTTGAGTAGGTTTTTTTCCAGGATTGAAAATAACCCTTATATTTGCTCAAAAAAGAAGCAGGGTGTTTTAGAAAACATAAGAGCGATTGAATGGGGAAAGGGCTATAGACTGCTTTTTGAAATTTATGAAAAGGATAAAACCGTTTTAATAACAGCTATTGATAAACATGATGATGCCTATAGAAAGGCTAAAAGAAGAATTAACAAGCAGGTTTGAAAGGAGCAAATAAATGACCCCATCAGATATTTTAGCCCTGGCGGGTGTTTTGTTAATGGCAGGAGCCCTGCTTTATTGGATGTATAAATCAAACAAAAAAGCTCATCACACTAATTAACCTGAATCCTTAAATAGCCAGGAGCCCTGATATGGCTATGCAATTCGTGATTCGAGTTATATAGTTTTCAATAAAATTATTTCTAATGAGTTTGTTTTATCTTTGGGTTGATTGCCGCATAAAGCAATGTCCCATTTAATAAAAAGATTGATACAATATTAAATGAATTGAAAAATTTACATCAAAAGGAATAAATTTATGGAATATCTCGCTATTTTAACTGCTATTGTTGTTTTTGGAGGCATTGCTTATATTTCTTTCATTTCAATGCCCAGAGATGCTGATTTAAAACATTAGTAAAGATTAAATAATAAGATTTAAGCCCGCTAAGGTATAAATCAGAAAGACTCAATCAAAGACCTGCCCGGTTATCCTCAACATTACCGGTATCCGGGCGCGGTTCACCATCTACCGGGCGGTTTAAATTTATAACTGAGGGAAAGTTTATAACCAGCGGAGAGCTCAATGTTGATTTCTCTTCTTGATTCTCTATGTATTTTTCAAAGCGCATACCAAGTTTTATTGCATCATCAGATTCGGTATCCAGTTTGATAAATTTAATGAAATAATCAAAAAGAGCCCTTCTTAAAGCCCATTTATCCACCTCGGAAAAATCAGTGTCTCCCGGGGTTTTTAGCTGGATTCCGCCTTTTGGTTCTTTTATTTCACTTAAGGGAAGCGGAGCACCTTTTAATTCTTCTATAAAGACGACATTCAGGGCGCTTTTTAAGTTCCTCTTGTTATCCTCTTTGCTTTGACCGATATCAGCAGGGGGTATTATTAAATAATTGCCTTTAAAACCTATGTTATTTATCATAATAAATTTTCTTATTTTGCTATTAGTGTTTAAATAACCCTGAAAAATAAAAATTGCTAAAAATGTATTAAAGTTTACAAATTAAAACATGAAATTTTCAAGAAACCCGGCAGGATCAGGCTTTATAGTTTTATTTATTTTTTTCGTGCTCTTATCTCTTCAAAATTAACTACATTGTTTTCGGTAGCAACCGTTGTATGTTCCCTACCTGGTCTGAGATCTATAGGAGTTTTACTGCTAGAGAGACTAACTACATTATCTGATTTGAGGTTTAAATTTATAGTTGAAGGCAGTTTTTCAGTTCCTTCAGGAATTTCAAGTGTTATTTCTTTTCGTTTTTCTAATTCATTTTCAAGGTGGCTTCTAAGTTTTTCTCTATAAGAAGTTTCTCCTTCCTGAGGGTTTCTTTTCATATTGATTAAGCCAGCGAAACAATAAATTGCTGTTCTTAAAAACCATTTATCGTCTTCTGAAAAATTAGTGTCGTTTCCAGTGTCTAAAAAGACTCCATTCTCTTTTATAGATATTGTGATATTTTTTTTCTGGCTTACATTTGCACTGCAAGTCGCCTCCAGGGAGCTTTTTAAACGGTCCATATTCTCCTTCGGGGATTTTCCTGTATCATTATAACCGGGCGGTATTATACGATAATAACCTTTAAAACCTATGCTGTTTATCATAATAAATTTCCCTATTTTGCTATTACTGTTTAAATAACCCTGAAAAATAAAATTTGTTAAATTTATAATACAAATTTACAAACTGAAACATGTAAAAACAGACCGGCAGTAAACACTGCCGGTTGATTTTCATATATAAAACTTACTCTAACTTAAAAAAAGATAAACTATGGCTAAATACCTTACAAAACGGCAAAAATTGTTTTGCAAATATTTTATGCACCTGAGCGACCCTTATGAAGCCGCAATAAAAGCCGGCTATGCGGAAACTACCGCCAGATGCCGCGCTAACAGCTGGTTGAAAAACCCTTACTTTCAAAAACACCTTGGGGAGCTTCAGCAAAAAGAAAATTATTCCATTAATGCATATATTAACGAGCTGGATAAAGCCATTGAGCTGGCGTATAAGTCCCAAAACCCGGCTACCCTGATAAAAGCAATTGAAGCAAAAGGTAAAGCCTTTGGATTCGATAAGCTGACAATTTCAGACCTTAAAAATAACACTGGTAATTTTATAAAAGAGGATATTTTCGACAAAATACGGGAAAAAGCTGATGTTTTTAAAAAATTTGAGCAAAACAACACTGAAAGCAATTTACCAGGTGACGGTCCTTGAAAATCCTTATATTCCTTTTGTTCCAACTGATAAACAGCTTGAATTCCTCTTAAGCTTTAAAAAAGAAATACTATATGGAGGCGCGGCAGGCGGGGGTAAATCCGTTGCACTGCTTATGGCAGCTTTGATGTTTACGGCAGAGCCTGCTTACAGGGCTTTAATTCTTAGAAGGAATTATTCCCAGCTCAGCCTGCCCGGGGCATTAATCGATATCAGCCATGAATGGCTCGGTTTAACCGGCGCAAAATGGGTCAGCCAGGAAAAACAATGGGTTTTTCCTTCGGGTGCTTGCCTGAACTTCGGGTTTCTTGATTCCGAAAATGATAAGTACAGGTATCAGGGTTCTGCTTTTCATTTTGTGGGCTTTGATGAGCTTACCCAGTTTACTGAATCCCAGTATACTTATTTGTTTTCAAGAAACCGCAAAATTATTGATTCCCGTATTCCGCTGCGGTTTAGAAGTACTTCCAATCCCGGCGGGGTCGGGCATGAGTGGGTAAAAAACAGGTTCATTACCGAAAAAAAACAGGGCAGGGTTTTTATTCCTGCGGGGCTGGAAGATAACCCGCACCTTGACAGGCAGGAGTATGAAAAAAACCTGGACGAGCTTGACCCGGTTACCAGGAAACAGTTAAAACACGGTGACTGGGATATAATGCCCGGCGGGAATTTTTTTAAGAGGGAAAAGTTTGAGATTGTTGATGATTACCCTAAAAAAGCAAGGGCGGTAAGGTTCTGGGATCCGGCGGGGACAGACGGGCTTGCCGGGAGAGATCCTGATTTTACCGCGGGAGTGAAAATCTGTGAGCATAAAGGTGTTTACTGGATCATTGATGTTGTAAGAAAACAGCTTTCCCCGCCCGGGGTTGAGGGTTTAATAAAGCAGACCGCACAGCTGGACGGGGTTCATACCGAGGTTTTTATGGAGCAGGAGCCGGGAAGTTCCGGGTTGAATACAATAAGTCATTATGCCAGGGATGTCCTTAAAGGGTTTTGTTTTCGCGGGGTTAAATCCACAGGCAGCAAGATTACACGCGCAAAACCGCTTATGTCTGCCGTTGAGAATTTCAATGTAAAGCTGGTAAGGGGCGCGTGGAACAGGGAATTTATTGAGGAATGCATTGTTTTTCCACAAAAAGGTTTTCATGATGACCAGGTCGATGCCGCGAGCGGCGCTTTTGAGCAGCTTGGCAGCGGGGGCTCAGCCCAAATTACTACTGAAAAACTGGATAGATCGTCAAAAATAACCAGGGGGTATTAAATAACTTGAATCACAAAATACAATTCGTGACCCGAGTTAAATAACCCGAGTCGCTAATTGCATGTATGCAACATTTGCCAAAACCCACCCACAGCCACCCCATAGGTGGAAAAGAGGCGGAGCCTCTTTTCGATTCTCTATAATTTTTTGGCAAATGTTGCATAGTTATATCCTGGTTTTGGACTAATTCGCGACTCGGGTTAAATATTAAGCAATGCAACATTTTCTTACAAAATTGAAAAAATATACCTTTTAGAGTATTTTATATTAATAAATAGTTTAATTGAATTAACAAATTAAAGAAGTATACTTGTTTAAAAATTAAATTTAGTGGAATAATAAAGTTATCTCATCTGCCATGTGTAGATCCGCAGCAAGCGGAGTGAGTTATTAAGACGTTACTTAAGTAACGTCTTTTTCGCCTTTATATAATCCTTATAATCCCTGTTAATTCCTTTTGCACCTTCTTTGTTATAGTGATAGTATCCTGATGTTAAAAATAGCCTTTCTTTCCTATCAACGGTTAATATTACTATATATTTTTCTTTTTTTAGCCAAAAACATTTTTTTAAAAAGTTTTCTCTATAAGTTTCATAATATAAAACATCTGAATCATTTTTATTTTCTATGATCGGTCTTATCCAGTTAATTCTAATTGCTCTTTGTAATTCAAAAATTCCTGGTGTTCTTATGTTCAACTTTTTGCTAAGCTCTTTACACGTAATATGGTTAAAAATATCCTCTTTATCCACATAAGGACATTCAGAACAATTATATGAAATGTTTTTACAATTCAAGTTTTTATCTAAAATTTTTTCACAACTTACGTATAAATTTTTTAACGCATACTTAACAATTTTATTATCTAAAATTATGGGATTTTTAGAATCCTTAAAGTCTTTTTCAAAAATAGAATATAAATGCCCGATAAAATCATTATGGGTTTTAAATTGCATGTGGTCAATAACTTCAGGCAGCCAATCTTTATACATCTTCTCCCTTCCAAACAAGGAGGTTAAATTTTTGTTCACCATATAAACTAGTTTTTTTTAAGGAATTATGGGTCTGCTCTATTATTTTTTTTGTTATCTCAACTTTTCCTGAATTATCAGATAAATTTCTGTTTTGATAACAGATAGCCCCTATCAGCAAGTCTGTAATTTGGACTAATTCTATTTCGTGAGATCTGACAAGTTGAATTTTTTGAATAATATCATCTCTTACACAATAACCTTTTTTCCTTACATAGGAGTTTAAAAAATCCTTAAGTCTGGAAGTCTTTTCCCAGCTTTTTGAATCCTTTATATCTATATAAATATTGTATTTATTCTTAATGTCTAAAAAATGCTTTACCATATGGTAATACATAATGTAATAAAAATCATCGTGGGTATTGTTATGTTTTTGATGGTTTAAAACTTTTTTATTTGGAATTAAAACACCTCTAAAGCGAAGAGAAGGCGTTTTGAAGAAAAAATCAACAATATCTAAGTAAAAATCCTTTTTTGCCGGAGAAACCTTTATCCATTTGATTTCAAAATCCTTTTTAAGATTATGTTCTTTTTTTATATCCCTGATTTCCTGAAAAAATTGTTTTGTTTTTTCTTCAGGACACCAGAGGGATCCGATAGCCATAATATTTGAATTGTCATTTTCCAAATGACAGCTTTCATCACAATAAATATTTATTGTAGACATTTAATCTTCCTCAAAGGTTTGTATAGTAATTATATTTCTAAAATATAACATAACTTGAATAATTTTATAAAAGAGGTAAACAAATGAACTTACTTGATTTTTTCAAGAAAAAAACACCACAGCAAAGGACAAAGTATCATTACAAAGAAGCGCCCAGGATGCTGGGGCAGGAATTAGCAAAAAGAGAGCGGGTTGATCTTAATTTTATTCTCGGATACCTGCCTGACCCGGATGAAATACTTCAGAATACCGGCAGGGATGTTTCCGCTTACAGGAAATTAATGCTCGATTCCCAGGTCAGAGCCTGTGTAAACAGCAGGAAATCCGGAATACTGAGTCTTTTATGGGAAATAGACAGGGGTAAGGCTAAATCCGCCCAGGCAAAGCTTATTCATGACCTGTATAATGACCTTGATATTCACGGCTTTAACCAGGCGATTCTCAACGCGCCCATGTTCGGTTTCCAGCCTATAGAAATCATCTGGGGCAAGGTCGGGAATTATATACTTCCTGTTGACCTGGTCCCTAAAAACCAGGAATGGTTTTTATACGATAAAGACGCAAACTTAAAGCTTGCTACAATTAATAATCCCATGAACGGTGAGGTTTTACCCGATAAAAAATTTCTTACCCCTCTTTATAACGATATAAACAATAAATATTACAATCCTTACGGTGACAGGGTACTTTCTTCGTGTTTCTGGCCCGTTACTTTTAAGAAATCAGGCTTTAAATGGTGGGTAACCTTTGCCGAAAAGTATGGTATGCCTTATATAGTCGGAAAACTTCCGCGCTCTACCATGGATTCTGACCGGGAAAGCATGAAAGACCAGCTTGAATCTATGGTTATGGATGCTGTGGCTGTTATTTCCGATGACGCGGAGCTTGATTTTATAGAGTCCGGGAACAGGAATTCCAGTTCTGATCTTTATGAAAACCTTATAAATATCTGTGACAGCTCTATATCCAAGGCTATTCTCGGGCAAACACTGACAACTGACATTACACGCAAGGGAACTGGTTCTTATGCCCTGGGCAAGGTTCATGCGGAAGTGAGAAAGGATATTGTTTATTCTGATAAAAAAATTGTGGAGAGAACTCATAACCGGCTTATTAAATGGATATGGGAAATTAACTTTAATTACGGCGAAATTCCCGATTTTTCCATGTTTGAGGAAAAAGACGTTAACAAAGCTCTTGCAGAGCGTGACGAAATCCTTGTTAAACAGGGCGTTAAGTTTTCTAAGTCTTATTACATTGAAAACTATGGGCTTAATGATAAGGATTTTGAGATTAAAAGCAAGGATTCAGGGGAGTAAGCAATGAAAAGAGCTGATACAAAGTTTAAGGCAGGGGCAGGATTGCCTTTTTGCGCGGGGAATTTCATTTTTCCCGACTCTAAAAAACTGCTTAGCGATTATAACAACTACGTTGCTGTTATGCGGTTCAGGGAATCAATGCCCGGGGCGCAAAAGGGAAAAAATCCCCCAATGCGGTTTTTATCCTTAACAACGGGGAATTTTTAGTCTTATTTTCTTAAAAATTTATAATGTTTAGTTCTTTTTTGGCTTAAAAGCGTCAAATGCGGAATTTACGTGAGTAAGAACCCATACTGCCATTGCTGTATAGTGTGCTGCCACCCATTTAGCGCTACCTGTAGCCATTGCGCGTCCCCCGGCTATGATAGTTGTTCCTATTGCTGCAGCGCCGATTCCTAAGCGAACAAGACCGTTGAATATTTCACCTTTTGCTATTTGACCTGTTCCCGGAAGAACAAGAGAAGCTGTTGCTGCTCCCGGATGGAATTTTTGCTGCTCATTACCTTTAAAAGCCATTTGCTGTCTGGCTGGTAAGGTTTGTCTTGCCTGGGAAAGAGAATTAATTGCTTCCATTTTTTCTTCCTTTTCTTATTTTTTAACTAATTTAATACAAATTTTTTAATTTTACAACTAATCATGTAATTCCTGTGAATAAAAAAACTTTCTTTATTTATAAAATAAGTTTACAAAAATTTACCTTGTCTTCCGAAACTATGCTGATAACCCTCACATTGTCATTGCGAGGGCTCAATGACAATGTGAGAGCCCGTGGCAATATGTTCAGAGAGGATCCCAGGCTATTTATTAGCGGGCTTTGCCCGCTTTAGATAGATTCCCACCCCGTGTCAAGCACGGGGCAGGCTTCCTCGGAATGACATTTCGGGAGTTATCAACATGATATCGGGAGACTACAAAAATTTACTTAATGGGGAAATACACTATGAATTTCTTTGAAAACCAGTGGGTTGAGGTTTTTCGCTCCGGGGAGCAGACTGATTCTTCGGGTAATACCAGGAAATGGACAGCCTCTGACCTTGAAAAAATAGTAAAAAATTACAACGCAAAAAAACATGAAGCGCCTGTGGTAGTAGGGCATCCAAAAGATAACGCCCCTGCTTTCGGCTGGGTTGCCGCGCTTAAAACTGACGGCAGGATTTTATTTGCCAGGTTTAAGCAGCTTATACCGGAATTTATTGACGCTGTTAAGCGTGGTTTTTATAAAAAACGCTCTATTTCTCTTTATCCTGATTTTACATTAAGGCATATCGGGTTTCTTGGCGCTGTTCCTCCTGCTATTAAAGGGTTAGCTGATATAAAATTCAGTGAAAATAACAGTATCACTATAGAATTTAACGGCAGGCAGCGGGCAGGTTCGCCGGGGGACAGGATAAAAAATTCATTCAGTACACAGACAAGGGGGTCAAAATTAATGACAACAAGAAAAACAGACAGGGATTCGGAGGTCTGCAGACTAAAAGCTCAATTAAAAGAAGAGCAGAAAAAAAACAGGCTTGCCGGGTTTAAGGAATTTGTAAGCGGGCTTCATTCCGAGGGGAAAATTGTATCAGACCTTCAGGATGACATTATTGAGCTTATGGAGGTTATGCATGAAGCCGGGGAATTTGATTTTTCAGAAGGCAAACTGCACGCGCTGGAAAAATTCAGGGATTACCTGGGAAAACAGCCGCCTTTAGTTCATTTTGGCGAGGTTGTCCGGGAGGAAATCGTAAGACAGTCACCTGCTGCAGAGCAGATAAACCTTCTTACCCGGGAAAAATCCCAGAAACAGGGCATTAGCTACAGCGAAGCCTTAAGCCTAGTTCAGCAGGAAAATCCTGACCTGGCTGAGAAAGCCGCACAGGAAATATAGGGTTTATGCGACATCCCGTTTAAATAGCTCATGATATAAGTTATCCAGCCTTGAATTCACTGTATCGATTCTTGATGATAAATCCCTCATTTCAAGTTTTAATTCATCGCGGACTTTATCGATTTTACTCTCAAGTTCGTTGGTGTTGTCTTCGAGCTTGGTGTCAAGTTTATCGATTTTATCTTCAAGTTTATCGATTTTATCGTTAACTTTTTCATCCAGCCTGTCTATCCGTGCATTTAGCTGCATAAAAACACCTATCTGCGACAGTAAAAGGGTTATAAATCCAATTATTAATGCTATAAATTCGGGACTCATTATTAAAACCTTATAACTTTTAAAACTTATTTAAATTATACCAGAGTTGTTTAAAAAATTCTATTAAAAAAGGAGATAAAATTATGGCATTTCAAAGTTCACCGGTTCTGGATTTCAGCTTTAAAGCAGCTGAGGATCTCAGCGGTTATCAGTATCATTTTGTGAAAATAGACACTTCCGGAAAAGCAGCACTGCTTGATGCTGTAGACGAATTTCCCGATGGTGTGCTTCAGAACGCCCCTAAAGAAGGAGAGGAAGCAACTGTAAGGATTTTAGGAATTTCAAAAGTGGTTGCAAACGCTTCCCTTGATGAAGGAACTTTTGTTAAAGCCTTGTATTCAGCGGGTTCAGACTGCGGTAAGGCTGCATTTTCCGACGGCACAAAAAATCTTACTACAGGTAGGGTTGTCGGAGCTTCAGGCGAGGATAATGATCTTTGCAGCGTGCTGCTTACGCCTTATGTGGGTTTATCCTGAAAAATCACCCTGCTATTTCTGACCGGCGCCCTGCGCTAAAAATACACCCTGTCCCCCCGCTTTTAATCTTATTATCAGCCTGATGCGCGGTATTTTCAGGACCGGCAAAGCCTGCCGCTTAACAGACTGCCTTGATGCTGGAAGACAGGACAGATAAAAGCTTTATAGACTAAAAAGGAGAGTATAAATGGTCTTAGGAAAAAATATTGTTACTGCAAGCGCTCTTAGAAACGCTTCTATTTTTTATCAATCCCCGGAATTTGTCGCAGACCAGGTTTTTCCTGTTCTTAAGACAAATGGGCCCTCTATGAAAATTACCAAATACCTTCCCGGCGATTACTTCAGAAATGATGCTGACGTAAGAAGCGAAGGCGGTGAAGCCAGAAGGGGCGGTTTTAAAACTACAGAAGTTTCATACAGCACAGTTGAAACTGCTTTTGCCGTACCTATTACCGATGAATTAAGAAGAAACGCTAAAAAACAATCCGCCCAGCCTCTACAACCTGATATAGAAGCAATTGAGCTTGCTAAAAGAAAAGTTACGCTTAAAAGGGAAACAGAAGTTGCTTCCCTTATTACTTCCGCAACATGGGCGGACGGAAGCCAGGGCGGTTCAAATGCGCTCGGCAAATGGGCTTCTTCAGACCCTGCCAATACCTTTATAAGCGATATTAAAACCGCTCTAAAAGCCCTGAGGGAAAAAGGTATTGCTTCCTGCGCGGATATGGAAATAAGGCTGCTTGTCGATGATCTTACTTTTGACGAAGTCGTTGAAATTACCCGGGTAAGGGACCAGATTAAGTATACTTCCGCTGAATCTATTACTCCGGAAATGCTTGCAAGGATTCTTAAAATTGATAAGGTTATTGTGCCTTCTGTTATAGAAAATACTGCAAGGGAAAAGAAAGCCGGAACAGAGTTTACAGCTTCGCGGGTGTGGAAAATCGGCGGTAATGGCATGGCTTTCTTATATGCTTACCCTAAGCGCCTAGGATTAAGAATAATGTCATCCGGGCTTATTGTTAATGACAGGTTTGATGATGAAGAAGGCGGCGGGCATGAGAGAGTTATGAAATGGAGGGAAGCTTCCAACCACCAGGATGTTTATGAGGTTGGAGAACTTCGCGACCAGTTGCAGGTATGTGCTGAGGCTGGTTATATGTGGAAAAATACTATTCAGGCATAGTTATGTCATTATGAGGGCTGCTGATTGCGGGAAACTATCCGGCGAATTTTGCCTTTTAAGGAATAGAGAAAAAATTCTTACGTAAAATTTTTCAAAAATCTATATGGAATTGTTAAAGGCTAAGCAGGCGGCGCTGTCCGCATTTTAGCAGGCTAAGCCTTTAACCTCCTTTGAGGGCGGGCGGGCGGGGGTTTTTGAAAAATTTTAAAATGCGTAAGTTTTTATTCTTTACCCCTTATAAACAGTTTTCCGCACAGGGCGGGGATTCTGAAGAATCCCCGCCATCCTCTAACCGGCATAAAAAAAATTGAGGCATATTTATGAATTATTGTTCAGTTAATGACATTCAATCTGTTATTTCAAATGATGACCTGGTCCAGCTAACCAATGACTCGGGCGGGGATTATGTTGATACCGCAAAAATATCGGAAGCTGTTCTTTATGCGGAAAATATTATTGACGGCTATTTACGGGGAAGGTATGACCTTCCCCTGGCTCAGGTTCCTGATGAATTAAAATATATTGCCGTTGATTTTGTTGTCTACAGGCTTTATAGCTTAAGGATGTATACGGAAATTCCCCGGAGCGTCAATGAAAAATACCAGAATGTTATAAAAATTCTTACCCAGGTGCAAAAGGGTATCTTTAACCTGGGAATTGAATCTTCTGAAGCTTTTAATAATCCTGCGATAAAAATAAATAAATCCGGCTCTCCTTCTTCTGTTAATAAGTATTATGATTCAAAAAAATGGGATGAGTACGATTTATGAGCATAAATACCGTTGAAAACAATATAATTGCGCAGCTAAAAGCAAATATAACCGATCTTAAAATAGAAGGTTTTCCTGATAAACCCGGGGATTATAAACTGCTTCACCCTAAAGGCGCTATATTAGTCCATTTTCGGGGTGGAAGCTACAGCGAGCCCGAAGAAAACGCCTTTATACAGCAAACGGTTAATCTGGAATTCGAGCTGACACTTCTTGTAAAAGGGCTTCGTCATAAAAGCGGGGCATATGCCTACATAAACTCGATTACCTCAGCTTTAACAGGGTTTACTCCCCAGGGGTGCAAAAAAATGTACCTCACAAAAATTAATTTTTTAAACGAAAAAAACGGTCTCTGGCAATACGCCCTTTTTTTCACCGTTTTGACAGAAAATTATTCGTAAAGGAGAGCATACATGGCTATAAGTAAAACCGCGGCTTTTCGCGGAATTTCTGACTGCAAGATTGCTGCAGTATCAGATGATAATACAATTTCTTACTCAAAAGGGGATCTTTATGATGTTCCTATAAAAAATTTAAACATTACCGAAAACAGGGAAAACTACGAACTCAAGCATGATGACCAGGTCCAGGCTGTGGAGTCGGTCCTGCAGTCCGCTGATATCAGCGGGGCTATTGCGCGTGTTCCTATGGATGTTTTAAACATTTTCACAGGCGGCGGGGTTTCCCCGGGCGGTTCCGGCGAGAATGAAACCCAGACTTATGATCTTGATTATAATGATGTTCCGGGTTATTTCTTCCTGGAAATCGTCTCTGCAAGAGCTCACGCTGATGCCGGGGATGTTTCCGATGTTCATATACAGTTTAAAAAATGCAGGATCCAGAGCCTGGATTATAGCATTGAAGACGGTTTTGCAACTGTTAATTTTAAGGCAAAAGCCATCAGGACTATTAATGACGGTCAGATCAAGTCTATTGTATTCAATGAGTCTGCTACCGCTATATCTTAGCGGTTAAAAGCCAGTCTCCTCCTCTCTGGCAATACACACTCAAATGGGTACAATAAAATTTTTCGGCTGTTCTGACCGGATTACTGAGCCCGGGGACCGGATTTTTGACCTGGTGAATGAAATATCCTTTCAACAGGGCTTAATCAATTCCCCGGGTTCTTTTCTTTTTTTAGCTCTTAAATAACTCGAATTTCTAAATATCTGAAAGACTTAATATGACTGACTCAAATTTCTTTAAAATTTATAAAAAAGATGCGGTTAAAAACAATCTTAACGGGGAATAGGAGTATTAAGACCTCTTGCGTGATTTTCGGGTGTTCTGACGGGATTTTAAAAATTACTGATGAAATCCCGAATTTAATACAAAATAACATTACAATCGGGCTTAACCGCTTTGCATGTTATTATAAAACTCTTTACCGGATCTGGATAGATAATAAAAATCTTGGAAATTGCGTGTATAAACTTAATAAAGGTCTATATGAGCCTTACTTACGGTTTGAACCAAATGTAAATTTATTCGGAGCTTACACGGTAGCTTCTTTTGCCCTGGATTTTGCCGTGAAAACAGGATTTAAGCGCGCGGTTTTATACGGGGTCCTCGACGGGGAATATAAATTAATCAGGAAAAAAGGAAATCATCCCGGGCACTGGGTGTTTAGCTACAGGCATTTTTATGACAATAAGCCCCTGAGCATTCCCATGCAAAAACTACAGCAGTTTAAAAACATTATTAACAGCTACAGCCATAAAATTCAGCTGGAAATTCCTTATATGACTATTTAAATCAGGCTACATCCTGGTCTTTTTTAAATAATTCCCGGTACAGGTTATCTATTCGCATATTTATAACTCTTATTTCCTGCTTTAAATCTCTGATTTCCTGTTTTAAATCTCTTATTTCCTGCTTTAATTCAAAAATTTCCGCCCTTATTTCTTTCTTAAACTCGCTAATCTGGCTTCTGACTTCTGTTCTAACCTGGTTATGAAGCTGGAGCATCATTATAAGAAGACCTAAAAAACCAACTATAACAGTTAATAGAGTAACTAAGGATATTATTAATTCCATTATTTTAACTCCGAGTTTATTTTAACTTATTATATCAGAATTTAAATGAAAACTTAAGGATATGTTTATGAGTAATTTATCAGACATAAGAGAAAAGAAAACCCCTATTAATATTAACAATGAAACAAAATATCTGTACTATGACCTTAATGCGTTTGCAGAACTTGAAGAAATTTATGAATCAGCTGATGCAGCAATGGCTGCGCTTTCAAAAGGAAGTATAAAAGCAATCATAAATGTACTTAGAGCAGGACTGCTTCACGAAAACGAGAGCCTGACCGTAAAAGAAGTCGGTAAAATGTTTGATATTTCCCAAATTCCAGAGGTTTGTGAATTAATAAACCGGGCAATTG
This sequence comes from Candidatus Gastranaerophilales bacterium, assembly GCA_028278305.1. Lineage (GTDB taxonomy): Bacteria > Cyanobacteriota > Vampirovibrionia > Gastranaerophilales > UBA9971 > JANQEB01. Next base: position 2,506 of record JANQEP010000069.1, on the reverse strand, counting down.
AGATATCAATACCTGAGCAAAAAGAAAAAACCGAATCAAAAAACGTGTAGAGCCGGGCTCAGCTGATTCCGGGCAAAATCCCTGGGACTGGACCCGGCTGTATTACTGCGCAACCGTGTTTTTAAAAATGACTGAATATCAATTCTGGAGAACAACCCCTCGAAAATTATCCGCGTTAATTTCCATATATATGGAAGTTAACGGTCTTAATGAAAAAGTGAAGGAAAATAAGAATGAAGAGGCTTTCAGACAACTTATGCAGCCATGATAAAAAAGGATTTTTTCCGTGTTAATTAAGGAAATTATCCGTATTTTACGAAAAAACTATATCAAAAAAGGAAACACTTAAATGGAAATAGATATATCAGAATTAAAAAAATCCCTGCAAGGGCTTAAAAAGAATTTTGATGATAATTCCAGGAATTTATCAAGGGTTTTTAGTAACACGACTAACGCCCTGTCAAATAATTTCAGAACTTTAAATAATCTGGATTTATCAGTAAACACCAAAGGATTGCAGGCTTCCCTGGAGGGGTTACAGAAAAACTTTGACAGCACTTCAAAAGCAATTAATGCAAGTACCGAAGCGATGGCGGAATCTTTAAATACCTCATCTGACTTAACCGGAGCCACAGGAGATATATTTTTCAGTACTGTGAAGGTTCAGGAGAGAGTTAAAGAGATTTTAGCCCAGATAAGAGAGATTGCCGCTGAAATAGCAGCCGAAAGAGAAGATGACAATAGAAATGCAGCTGCCATGGAACCGTGGAATCTTCCAGAACTGCCTTCCAGCACTCTTATAAGCGAATTAATTAAAAATCTTTATCCCGGGTCTAAACCCTGGGTTAATGTAATTGACAGCCTTCTTAACCTGGATTCCGGAGGGATTATTCCGGGAAGTTTTTCCCAGCCGGTGCCTATTATGGCGCATGGCTCAGAAATGGTTTTAAATCCGGTCCAGCAGGCTAATTTATTTAATATGCTTAATAACCAGCCGGCAAAAAAGGGAGATCAAAATTATATGTATGCCCCGCAGGTTAAAGCAGGGGTTTCTGCCCGGGAAGTTTTTGATGTTCTGGAAAGACACAACAGGCAGTTTTTCTCTTTTGTTTCAGAAGGGGTTCAAAAGGATTCCAGTCTTCGTAATGCCGTGAAGAGTGTTTAAACAAAATTAAAGGAAAGTTTCCTTTAATACGGCTGCTTAATTCTTAGCTGTTTTCCCGCTATAATTGTTCTTATTGTATTAAAAGAGAAAACAATTATGAAGCCTGGTAAATTAAAGAAAATCATTACTATCTTAATTTCTAAAAAAAACTGGTATTTTGATCTTTCAGCTTTATTCCTTTTTTCTTACCTGGCAGCGTTTATTTTTATTAACTCCACGAGTATACAACTGCAATTCTGGATAAAGGCTATTATTATCATTTTGCTTTGCTCTTATATATTTGGTTATGTAATTCAAATTTTAAATAATGTGTTAAATAATAATTATTATTTGCCGGGCTGGAATCATAATGTTATTAAGTATATTAAACAAAGTGGAAACTGGTATTTAGCTTATGCTTTTAATGCTTTTATATTTTATCTTATATTTTTATTTATAACTTTTTTAATAGGAGTAATTTTTTATACTCTAAATTATATTTATTTTAAATCTTCTATCATAAACCCGCAAAATTATACAAACTTCGAAAGTTTATTATTTCATTTATTCATTTCTTCTGTAATAATGCCTTTAACAACAATTAATTACTCTAAAAATCTTAACTTTAGGGATGCCTTTAAATATAAAAGCATTTGGAAGGATTTTACAACAAAGTATAAACTTTATACTTTTGACATCTTTTTTGCAATTTTATGTAATAGAATTTTCATAGCTTTATTGGAAATAAGATCAATAGACCTCTGTTTTACCCTGGCTACATTACCATTTATATATCTAATGGTAAATTTATCATTTGCTTTAACTTACAAAGAAGTTTAGGAGATTTATATGAATTTTTGGCTTTTACTGCTTGAAAAAATCGTAATGTATGGAGGTGCTGCACTAAGAATAGCCGCCCCTATAGCTTTTATGAAAAAGTATGAAGAAAAACGAAAAGAGGAAATGAAAAAGGCAGTCAAAAATAAAGAAAGAGTAAAAATTGATGAGATTAACAGAAGAGCTGCTTCCCAAATGGGAGATGATCTTTATGACCTGGTAAGTCCAGGAGCTTCAACAGGGAAAAAGCTTATAGACCATGCGCTAGATAATTTAGGGAAAAAATTTGGAAATAAATTAACTACGGATGATTATCTAAAGAATAAATATCCTCAATATTGGAAAGAAATTGAAAAGGACGCTAAGTTAGGAAGAAAAAATCCTTTTAAACCTCCTTACGTGCTTTCTGATAAAGAGGCTGAAGAGCTTAAAGAGGCTTTAAAAAATGAACTTAAAAAACTGGAAAATAATTTCGGTAACATTATAAACCAATTGCCGGAGGGGGACTTTGAGAACCTGAAAAAC
>JANQEP010000008.1 GCA_028278305.1 Candidatus Gastranaerophilales bacterium | reverse complement strand
GATTAATAATGACACCTTTTGAATACTTTGCTTTAACATTTACTGCTTTTGCTATATTAGCACTTGGTTTTATTGTTATATACGATGTAATAGTTTCTTCAAAAGAAGAAAAAAGCATGTAGGGAGGCGGGTGTTATCCTGCACCAGGCCCGTAATACTTTTTTCAGCTACTTTTAATATCTACTTAAAAATATTACTTATTCTACTTAAAACATCGCCAGTAAAATGTTTAGCCTCACTTTTTACAGAATTTAAACCTGCTCTGGAACCATCAAGTATGCCAGAAGCAAACTGCTTAGCAGTAGGTTGTATTGCATGGTTAGCATCAAATTTGGAAAAACCAGGTCAAATACTTGTTAATCTTGATATATTAGTAAACGACAAAAAGTAGTAAGCTATCTTTCAATTAATTTAAAAAACTCAGACATTTTAACATTTAGTGCTTTAAAGACATTTAAAGCTGTTGAAAGGGTCATATCGCTTTCAGCTCTTTCTATATTACCAAGGTATGCACTTGATATTTTTGCTTCAAAAGCAAGAATTTCTTGGGATATATTCGCCTTAGTTCTTAATTCTTTAATCTTCTTGCCAACATGTCTGCATAAAACTTTATTACGTTTGTGATTTCTTCTGCTCATAATAAAGATTTTGGTTTATAGCTTATATTTTATCAACAGAACCGTTCATTTATATATGAGTAAAACTCCTTTAAATAAAGGATTTTGTGTATTTATTTTTTTGACGGATACGAATTGTATTGCTAAAATGTTTTTAAAGGAGGTAGATTAATGAAAAAACGAAGATTATTAGTAGACTTTGATGGAGTGCTGAATAATTATACAGGTTGGAACAATGGTATTTTGCCCAATGCAAAAGAAGGTGCATTGGAGTTTTTGGATGAACTGAATACTTACTATGATATTTATATTTTTACTGTAAGAAAACCAAATTCTGTAAAAGTTTGGTTGAAAAAATACGGGTTTGAAAAATATATAAAAGAAGTTACAAATAAAAAAATTCCAGCTTATGCTTATATTTATGATAGAGGCATAAATTTTGACGGGGATTTTAATGAAATTCAGTAAACGACAAAAAGTAGGGTGCGCATTGCGCACCCTCTACTGCTGTTGTCACCCCGCACTTGATGCGGGGTCTGTATAATTAGGCTTATTGCCTGATATGTTTGGCGGATAGATGCCCCCGTGTCAAGCACGGGGCAGGCTTCTCAAGTGCGTCATGACACAAAAATACCACTACCAGTCAGTATTTAAAGCTGTTGGGTTAAAAAATAGAATTTTTCAAACCAACCTACTGCTACAGATTTTCTACTTTATATTGTGCAACTATGTCATTTACCTTTTCAGTGTAGCTCTCAGGAGAAAGTCCCGCTTCTTTAAGCAGAACAAGGGCTATTTTCACTCCTGCAAGATTAACCCCCAGGTTTCGAGTTAAATGCTTTATGAACTTTCCTTTTTCCAGGTCATTAAAGGAGTAAAGCCGTCTATTCCTGCTTGACCTGCTTGGAACCAGGATGTTTTCATCATCATAAATCCTGAGCGTCCTCTGGTGAACCTCGAGGATATCCGCAATTACACTTATTGGAAATATTGCTGCATCCGGGTTTATCATTGGCTGTTCCGTTTTATCCATAAAAAATTTTTTGCCTTTCTTTGATTAATTGGGTGTGCAATATGCATTTTATTTTAATTTAATCCTCCACAATAGGAGGTTTTAATTTCTTAAAGGATGATAACATAAAGTATTTTACTCTGATAATTCAATTTTCTTAAAATAAAGAATTATTAAGCTTGTTTTTGAGTTAATTATGAATATTAGAAACAAAATAAAATCACTACTGGCTCAGGAGGGTATGACTATAACCAAGCTGGCAGAAAAGTTGTCAAAAAAAACTAATGAAAAATATACTTTTCAAAGTATCTCTCACAAATTGAGAAGAGAAACTTTGACCTTAAAGGAAGCTTTTCTAATAGCAGAAATATTAGATTATAATATTGAATTTATAAAAAAGTAAACGACAAACTGCGGGTTGCGCATCTGAAAACTCCCTCTTTACTCATTTTAAACTCCTTTTGTTAATATTTATAAACTAATACTTTAATTTTAAATTATTAGTTTAAGATAGTCAAGATTTAGCTAAACTATATTTTAATTTTTTAACATATAGTTTATTTTTAAATAATGAGTTTAGGTAATGAAATAAGAAAATTAGCATTGGATAATGCTGTAACATTGACATTTTTAGCGGAAAAGATTTCTAAAGCAAAAGATAAACCATACAGTGTACAAAATTTATCGTCTAAATTAAAAAAAGGCACTGTAAATTTGAATGAATTAGAAATAATAGTCAAGGCTTTAAACTATAAAATAAAATTTGAAAGAGAGTAAACAACAAAAAGTAGGGTGCGCACCCTACTTTTTGCTTATCTTTTCAAAAACGGGCTCCTAGAATTCCAGCCCATTCTCACGGGCAGCGTCCGCAAGCTCGGCTATCCTGCCATGATAGAGGTTTCCGCCCCTGTCAAACACAACTTTTTTAATGCCTTTTTCTTTTGCCCTCTCAGCAATTAACTTGCCGATTTCCTTTGAAGCCTTAATATTTCCGCCATGGCTCAGCTGTTCTTTTAAAGAACCCTCTACTGACCCGGCAGAAGCTAATGTCTTACCCTGTGTATCATCAATAAGCTGGGCATAAATGTGCTTGTTGCTCCTGAAAACCGCAAGCCTCGGTCTTTCCGACGTCCCGCTAAGGTTTACCCTTATTTTTCTGTGCCTTTTTTGTGTATCGATTTTTTTTATTTTTTTCTTGATCATTTTATCTCACCTGGGTTATTATTTCTGTTTTTACCATTAAGAATTATTTACCGGCTTTACCTGCTTTTTTGCGTACATATTCGCCTTCATACCTGATACCTTTGCCTTTATAAACTTCAGGAGGTCTTTTACCGCGTATTAAAGCCGCAATATCACCTACAAGCTGTTTATCAGCGCCGGAAACTATGATTTTATTGTTGCCCTCAACCTTAAGCTCAATCCCCTGCGGAGGTTCAATTTTCACAGGATGACTATAACCCAGGGAAAGGTTTAAATTCTTGCCTTCAAGAGCCGCTTTATAGCCGACTCCCTGGATTTCAAGCCTTTTTTCAAACCCCTTGCTTACCCCGTTAACTATATTATAAACAAGAGTCCTGCTTAAACCGTGAAGAGCCCTTGTTTTTCTCTCGTCATTCACTTTTTTAACCACGAGCCTGTTATTTTCCTTTTCTACTTTTATTACGGGCTGAAGTCTTATTTCCAGCTCTCCCAGGGGTCCTGAAGCTTTTATCAGGTTATCCTGGATTTCTACATTTACTTTATCCGGTATTTCAACAGGAGCTACGCCTATCCTGGACATTTTAATCAGTCTCCATTTTTCAGTTAAACTTAATTACCATACATTGCAGAGGATTTCTCCCCCGACTTTTTCTTTTCTTGCTTTTCTGTCTGTCAAGAGTCCTTTATTTGTGCTGACTATGGATATTCCCAGCCCGCCAAGCACTTTAGGCAGGTTTTTAGATTTTTTATAGACTCTTAAGCCCGGTTTGCTTACTCTTTGAATTTTTCTTATTACCGGCTGTTTTTCCGACTCGTATTTTACACCGATGGTGAGAATTTTGAATTTCCCTTCTTCCCTGACTTTATAGTCAGTTATGTATCCTTCTTCTTTTAAAACCTTTGCAAGTTCCACTTTTAGTTTTGATGAAGGTATTTCAACACTCTCGTGACTTGCGCCTCCGGCATTTCTTATACGTGTCAGCATATCAGCTATTGGGTCTGTATACATTATCAGGTTTTCCTCTTTATTTTACCTTTCTATATAAAATTACCAGCTGGATTTTGTTACGCCCGGCAATAAACCCCTGAGAGCAAACTCTCTTAAGTGTATTCTGCAAAGTCCAAAATCCCTGTGATAGCCTTTTGGTCTTCCGCATACCCGGCATCTGTTGTGCAGTCTTACTTTAGGGTATTTACCCGCTGCAGCCAGCTTTTCTCTTCTTCTTTCCTTTACTATCATTGACTTTTTAGCCAATTGTCTTCTCCTTCTTTATTGTTCTTAAGCCTGTGCCTGTCTTTTTCTAAACGGCATACCAAGTTCTGAGAGAAGAGCTTTTGCCTCTTCATCAGTTTTGGCTGTTGTTACTATTGATATATCCATTCCCTTAACTGTTTCCACGTCATCGTATTTGATCTCGGGAAACAGGATCTGTTCTTTCAGTCCCAGGGAATAATTTCCCCTTCCGTCAAAACTCTTGTCGTTTACACCTCTGAAGTCCCTGATTCTGGGGAGGACTATGCAAATGAGTTTTTGAAGAAAATCATACATTCTTTCCTGTCGCAGGGTTACGTTTGTACCTACAGGCATTCCTTTTCTAAGCTTGTATGTTGCGATTGATTTTTTTGCCCTGTTAACAATGGGTTTTTGTCCGGTTATTTTAGCGAGTTCGCTAACCGCGGAATCCAGTATCTTTACGTTTTGTACTGCCTCGCCCAGTCCCATATTAACAACAACTTTTTCCAGTTTTGGGATTTCGTGTATATTTTTATAGCCGAACTTCTCTTTAAGTGCAGGAATTGCATCTTCCTGGTATTTTTTTTTCATTTTTTTGGTTTCTGGCATTTTAATTTATACCTCTTTGTCTTTGTTTAATCTTTTTTATAGTATTTGTTGATGATTTTTAAATTTTTATATATTATTTGTCAAATTTTGTTATCAAATTGTATTGGTTTATTTATGTATCAAACTGCTCATCACATTTTTTGCAGACTCTTGTTTTTGTGCCGTCTTCCAGGACTTTAAAGCTTATTCTTGTTGCTTTTTCGCATTTCTGGCAGTATAGCATCACGTTGGAAGAGTCAATCGGGGCTTCCATTTTAATCAAGCCGCCCTGGAAATTCGCCATTGGATTGGCTTTCATTGCTTTAGTAATTATATTGACATCTTCTATAATGACCTGGTTTCTTGCAGGCAGGGATTTTTTTATATTACCGATTTTTCCTTTATCCTTACCGGAAGTCACTACTACCCTGTCACCGCTTTTTATGTGGAGTTTATTTCCTTTTATCTTGGTGGTTTTCATTGTTCTTTTCATTTTATTTACTCTCCTAAATCACTTCCGGAGCAAGTGAAATAATTTTCATGTACCCTTTTTCACGAAGTTCCCTGGCTACCGGACCGAAAATACGTGTTCCAAGAGGGTTTCCTTCTTTATTTATAATAACTGCCGCATTGTCATCAAACCTGATATTTGTGCCGTCCGGTCTTTTCTTTGTATGAGCCGTACGGACCAGGACTGCCCTTACTACATCCGATTTTTTAACCGGCATATTCGGCGCTGCTTCTTTTACCGTCGCAACTACAATATCACCGATTCCTGCATATTGCTTATTGGAGCTTCCAAGAACCCTTATTACCAGAAGTTCTTTTGCCCCTGTATTATCCGCTACTCTTAGTCTTGATTCCTGTTGTATCATTTTTTCAGTCCTTATTTCTAGGATTATTCTTTTATTTTGTCTTTTTGTTTTTGTGCTTTGATTCTATCACAAGCAAATTTTGGATTAAATATGGCAAATCTATGTTGCTTTCTTGGTAATCTCAACAACTTTCCATAGTTTTGTCTTACTTACCGGTCTGTTTTCTATCAATTTAACTTCATCGCCTTCTGCACAGTCTATTCCTTCATTATGCGCCTTGTATTTTTTTGTTGTGCACATAATTTTTTTGTACTTAGGATGCGGTTTATAATCCGGAATTTCCACCACAACTGTTTTATCAGCTTTTGTGCTTACTACCTGTCCTATTTTTTCCTTTTTTGGCATTTTATTTTCCCTCGGGTTATTATCTCATCTGCTATTCTGAAGCTGAAGAATCTGTATGAACCCCGGAAGACCCTTCATTGTGCCCGGGATGGTTTTTTTCACTAATAACGGTTTTGATTTTTGCAATTAATTTTCTTTTTTTGCGGATTTCAGCCACGTTTTCCAGCTTGAAAGTCGCTTTTTGGATTTTCAGGTCAAAAAGTTCCTTTCTTAAGGAAGTAACTTTATCTTTAAGCTCATCAACCGTTTGTTCTCTGATTTCACTGGTTTTCATTTTTTATCACCATTTTTATATTATTGTCTTTCAATGATTTTGACTTTGTTGGGAAGCTTTTGTGCAGCCAGTTCAAGTGCTCTTACTGCAACATCTCTCTCAACTCCGGCGAGCTCAAACATAACTCTTCCCGGTTTTACCACAGCTACCCAGTATTCAGGATTGCCTTTACCTTTACCCATCCTGGTTTCAGCAGGTTTTGCGGTAATTATCTTATCCGGGAAAATTTTAATCCAGACTTTACCGCCCCTTTTGATGCTACGGGTCATAGCCCTTCTGGCAGCTTCAATTTGCCTGCTGTTTACCCAGCAGGGTTCTAAGGATTGAAGACCGTAATCCCCGTACTGGACTACAGTACCTCTGGTTTCTGTGCCTTTCATCCTGCCTCGTTGTTGTTTTCTATATTTTGTTCTTTTTGGCATTAACATTGTTACTTGCTCCTAATTAATTTATTTACTGAGCCTTGGGCTGTCTGCCTCTTCCTCTTCTTGCATGTCCGCCTTCGGCTTCAGGCGATGTTTTTGCTTTTATGTTCTGGTCTATTTTTTCACCGGGTAATATTTCATTTTTAAATATCCAGACTTTTACCCCTATAATTCCCATTATTGTGTCGGCTTCGGCAAATCCGTAGTCTACATCTGCTCTTATCGTCTGAAGGGGAATTCTTCCTTCCTTTGCCCATTCTGTTCTGGCAATTTCAGTACCGCCCAGACGTCCTGATACAGAAACCTTGATTCCCTGGGATCCTGATCTCATTGCTCTTTGAATAGCCTGTTTCATTGCTCTTCTGAATGCAACACGTTTTTCGAGCTGTTGGGCTATGAACTCGGATACCAGCTGGGCATCCATATCTACTCTTGCTACTTCCAGAATGTCAATCTGGACACGTTTTGATGTAAAACCTGACAGTTCCTTTCTTAAGGCATCAATACCCTGTCCGCCTCTGCCTACAATAATCCCGGGCTTTGCCGCAACTATCGAGATTATCACTGTCTGGGCTTTTCTATCTATTAATATCCTGCTTATACCCGCAGAATTATGCTTTTTCTTTATGAATTTACGGATTTTCATATCCTCTTCAAGCAGGTCTACATAATTTTTCTTTGATGCGTACCAGTTGCTTGACCAGGTTTTTATTACTCCTAATCTGAATCCTGTAGGGTGTGTCTTTTGACCCAAGGGGTTACCTCCTATTTATTTTCTTCTTCCTGATTATCTGTCGCTTCTGAACCTGTTTCAGGCTCTGTTTTTTCAGTTTCTTCAGCTGTTTCGGATGTTTCTGTGTGGGATTCACGCTGCTCGGCTTCAACTTTTATATTTTTTCCTGTTTCCGCCTTTTCAGCTTCGCTCTCGACCGGTGACTCAATTTCCGGCTGGGTTTCTATGTCGGGAGTTATTCCCTGCTCCAGCTCCTGTTTTGCCTCTTCCAGGACTTCGGCTTCTTTGGTTTCTATTACCACTTCCTGTTCGATAACTTCCTGTTTTTCAGTTTTTGCTTCATTTTCAGGAATGTCAGCCGCTGCTTGAGCTGTTGTTTCTACAGGTTTTGTTTCCTGTTTTTTAGCTTTTGGTTTTCCGGCTTTTTTCTTTTTCTCTTTTAATTTCTCTTTTAGCTCTTCCGAAACCCTGACTATTATTGTCAGATGGCTGTTACGCTTGTGTATTCTGTAAACACGTCCCTGTGCCCGGGGTTTTGCTCTTTTATATGTCGGACCGTCGTCCGCGTAAATTTCTGATACTATTAATTCTTCTTCAATTGCGCCTAGTTTTTCAGATGCGTTAGCAACCGCGCATTTAAGGTTTTTTTCCACCACTTTTGCCGCAAAATATGGCATGAATTTCAGCATGGTGCTTGCGTCTTTAACACTTTTTCCCCGGATTGTGTTAATGACTCTTCTTACCTTTCTTGCGGGCATTCTTATATTCGATTGTTTTGACTTTGCTTCCATTTTTATTTTCCTTTTTAGTTTAAGTTTAGTTTAAGCGATTACTTCAAATTTACCTTCATCATTAACTTTTACGGATTGTCCATTTCTAAGCGGTCCTTGAAGTTGTGAATCTGTATTTGGGTAAACAATAAGAAAATTATTGCTACCTTGAGCATATACCTCTTCTTTTTGTAATTTATCAATTTTAAAAGGAGGTGTTGTAATTGTACATTTGTCATCTCCAACCGGGTTGATAACTATACCTGGCTTAAAAGGAATTTGTGTTATTCCGTTAAAGCTATCTTTAACTACAAGCTGTTCAATAGTTTCTCTGCCGAATGAAATGCCTGATTGCCCGGATTGATTTACCTGCATCATCTTACTTAACCTCTTTTAGCCTTCTTATCAGAGCCTGCATGACCACGAAACATACGTGTCGGAGCAAACTCGCCTAACCTGTGTCCTATCATTTGTTCTGTTATATAAATAGGGACATGTGTTTTTCCATTATGCACTGCTATTGTATGATTTAGCATGTCAGGAACAATCATTGACGCTCTTGACCAGGTTTTTACTACTTTTTTACCGCCTGATTCATTCATCTTCTCAATTTTTTTCATCAATGATTCTTCTACAAATGGTCCTTTTTTTAGTGAACGAGACATTAATTACTCCTTGTTATTTACGTCTTCTGACAATTAATTTATCAGATGATTTGCTTTTTCTTGTTTTCTTACCTAAAGCCGGTTTACCCCAGGGAGTTTTAGGTTGGCTTCCTCCTATAGGCGCTCTTCCTTCCCCTCCTCCGTGCGGGTGGTCTACGGGGTTCATTACAGAACCTCTTACTGTCGGTTTAATTCCCATCCAGCGTTTTCTGCCGGCTTTGCCCAGTTTCTGGTTTTTATGGTCAATATTACCAAGCACGCCTATTGTGGCGTAACATTCCCTGCGTACCATTCTCATCTCTGAGCTTGGAAGTTTTAATGTTATATAATCGCCTTCTTTTGCCATAAGCTGTGCTCCGGTACCCGCGCTTCTGCATATTTGACCGCCTTTTCCCGGTACCAACTCTACATTATGCACCATTGTGCCAAGCGGAATATTATCCAGAGGCATTGCATTTCCTGCTTTTATCTCACTTTCAGCACCGCTTTGAATACTTGATCCTACTTTTAAACCCTGTGGAGTGAGTATGTATCTTTTCTCCCCGTCAACATAATGGACCAGGGAAATTCTTACGTTTCTGTTCGGGTCATACTCTATTGATTTTACAATCCCTTCGATATTAACTTTATCTCTGTGAAAGTCAACGACCCTGTATGCCCTTTTATGCCCTCCGCCTTTATGACGGCAGGTAATTCTGCCGGAATTATTCCTGCCGGCATGATTTTTCATGGACCTTAGCAGGGACTTTTCAGGCTTATCCGTTGTTAGTTCTGAAAAGTCCGTTATTATTACGAATCTTTGTCCGGGTGTTGTTGGTTTTAGTTTACGATTACCCATTTTTATTATGCTCCTATTAATTCTTCAATAGGTTCGCCCTGTATGGTTACGATGGCTTTCTTACCTGACTGGGTTCTACCTGTTTTTAATCCGCGCCTTTTCTGCTTACCTGGCATGTAAGCTGTTCTTACTTCTGATACCTTTCTTCCGGGGAAAAGAAGTTCTATTGCCTTTTTTATATCCACTTTAGTTGCGTCTTTTACCACTTCAAAGGAATATTGCCCTAAAGCTGTCTGACCTGTTGACTTCTCGGTTACAAGAGGTCTTTTAATCAGCTGGTATAAGTATTCTGTTTCATTTTTATTTCTGCTCATTTATTTTTTTAACCTCTCTGTTATTTCATTTATTGCAGATTCGCTCATAACTATCTGGTCTGCTTCGAGAATATCTTTTACATTAATGTTAGACGGCAATATAAGCTTTACTGTCGGGATATTCCTTGCTGAAAGTTTTAAATGCTGGTTTTCAGCCGCGTTTGTGTCTGCTATTACAAGGGTTTTACCGCTTACTTCAATTGAATCAAGGACTTTAATAAATTCCTTTGTCTTCGGGTTTTTGATAGCTGAGAAATCTTTTATAACTTTAATGTTATCTGCTTTTGAGGAAAGAGCGGATCTTAAGGCAAGTCTTCTTGCTTTTACTGGCATTGATATACTAAAATCCCTGGGCTTTGGTCCAAAAATTACACCGCCGCCTGCAAAAAGCGGACTTCTTAAGCTGCCTGCCCTTGCCCTACCGGTTCCTTTTTGTCTCCAGGGTTTTTTACCGCCCCCTCTGACTTCTGAGCGGATTTTTGTATTTGCGCTTCCCTGACGGGCATTGCTTAATTGTCTTTTTAAGGCAAGGTGCATCACGTGAACGTTTGGTTCTGTACCAAATACATTTTCGTCTATGTCTATAGGTCCTAACTGGCTTCCGTCGCTGTTATGTATCATTAATTGCTTTGTCATTATTTGATTTCCTCGAGTATTTATTATATTTACCGTCGAATGTATTTTAAGCCGGAGCTATGATTGGTTTTATTCCTATTTGATTACTTAATTATCTTTTAAAGTGTTCTGTAAATCCTTTTAAACCGGTTAGTGTGAGTTCCATACTGTTATTGAAGGTCTGATTGCGACTATCTTTCCTTCAGGTCCAGGGACTGAGCCTTTTATAAGGATTAAGTTTTTGTCCTTATCTATTTTTACTACCTTCAGTTTTTTAACGGTAACATTTTTATTTCCCATGTTACCCGCCATTTTTTTACCTTTATAAACCCTGCTTGGCGTTGTGCCTGCGCCTATAGACCCGGGAAGCCTGTGATTCTTTGAACCATGAGACATCGGACCTCTTGCGAAGTTATGACGCTTTACTGTTCCTTGAAATCCTTTTCCTATAGATTTAGCTGTTACGTCAACTTTTTCTATGTTTTCAAATTCAGCCAGGTCTATTTCCTGACCTGTTTCGTATTTTGAAGGGTCGCTTACCCTGAATTCCCTTAAATACTTGAATGCAGGAAGTTTATTATTTTCCAGATGCATTAATTCGGCTTTCGTAAGTTTTCTTTTTTTAACTTCACAAAAGCCTACCTGAATTGCGTTATAACCATCTTTGTCCTCAGTTTTAACCTGAGTGACAATCATCTTTTCTAATTTAATAACTGTAACAGGAATTACCAGACCTTCTTCGTCATAAATCTGTGTCATTCCTAATTTTTCGCCAAATAAACCTAATGATTCTTTAGGACTCATTCTTTTTCCTCTCTGTGTGAGCGCTACGTAACTACTTTGTTTTACCGGGCGGGGGTTTTACTTAACAGCGGCGTCTTTTTCCTTTATACGGCGCCCCTTTCTTTTATATTGCGCCCCCTGCGTAGATCACATTCAATATTCCTGGAGGGATATATTAAATTGTATCTATTCTTTTGTAATACAACCGCAATTTAATGTCAACAGGTGTTGATAAAAAGGTAAAAAGTAACAGATTAGCAGTAGAGTGCGCATTGCGCATTCTAAAAAACCTGTTCAGGTATTGATGAAGACGTAAAAATTTTTGTTTGCTACTTAGGGCATGCAGGACAGGGAATGACCGGTCTCATTACATAAGGATAAGATTTATAAGGCATTGAAGCCGAAGGACGGCTATAATAACTAAAAGCTCCGTAATCAGGAGGACATGCTCCTCTGCATATTTCAAAAGCTTCTCCGGGTCTTCCAAAAAGAAGTTTTAACCCTAAAAACCTCTTGCTAAGAAGATCACTTAAACATGCCCCGAAGCAATCATACCTGTTTACAATTCTTTCAACATCATTAAGGGTTATATCCACCCTTGTAAGAGTTTCATTAGTTTTATCAAGCGTTGTAATTGCGCTGCACAGGGCTTTTTTAAACAAAAACGGACTTTGCGCCATAAAGCTTTGAAGTTCGCTATTGCCGGTAATTTTGCTGATATCAGATGTAAGTGTATAAACATTTTCCGTAATCCCTGAAAGACCATACAGAGTGGATCTTAAACCTCTTTCCCCGGAGGGCCTGTCGGAAAATTCCCTCACTGCAAGGGTTATCTGACGGGCATTTTCAGTAGCGATCCTGGTATTATCAACTATTTCATCCAGGTTTTTTTGGTTATTATCCAGGAAAATATTTATCTTCTCGCTAATTTTCGCCAGGTTTTGTGATGCTTTCTCAGTATTTTTCATAATTTGCCGGACTTCATCCACTGATTTTTGAACATCTTCCGTGTCCATAGCTTCTCCCAAAAAATCCTGGATCTTCTCTAAATCTCCGGCTCTTCCCTCGATGATATCCCCGTTTTTAAGGGATACGGCGCTGGGGTCTTTAGGGTAGATTAATTCTACATATTTGGTTATATCAACGCCCTGTGCCCATATTCTCGCTTCTCCCTGGATTTTTATCTCCGCGTGAATATTGTTTGGCGGGTTAAAATCTTTCTCTTTTATCTCTACTTTAAGTAAAGAGCTTTTATAATCTTCAGAAATTGACATTTTTGTTATTTTTCCCACCTTAATACCCTTGAAATAAACTTCCATATTTTGAGGAAGCGGTCCGGGATCATCGAATTTTACAAATATAATCTTTTTGGGACCGAAAAATCCCCCTACGCTATATGCAACAAAAAAAACAGCAGCAAGAGCCGCAATAATTCCCGGTATTAGACCTGCTGAATAACCTCTTTTTATCTTGAACATAATTCTAACTCTGTGATATTTATAAAGTATGATTACAAACTATGCTATATAACATAATCCGGGAAATCTAATCATCACCCGGGTAAACAAAAACATGTTTATAATATTCATAAAAACCGGAATTTAAGTTATGATGTTAGCATATAAATATTTATAATTACGTTGAGTGTTTTTTAGATAAATATTAACAGGAATTTTTTAGGGTAAGGGTCATGAAAAATATAAAAATACTTTTGTTTATAGCAGCGCTTCTTTTATCTTCTTCTGCGTTTTCAATGAATGAA
This sequence comes from Candidatus Gastranaerophilales bacterium, assembly GCA_028278305.1. Taxonomy (GTDB): domain Bacteria; phylum Cyanobacteriota; class Vampirovibrionia; order Gastranaerophilales; family UBA9971; genus JANQEB01. The sequence continues at coordinate 27,064 of JANQEP010000008.1, read as the reverse complement.
AGGGCAAAAGTCCACTTTGACAACGCTATGAAGTTTTATAAAATGAAAGATATTGAAGGCGCTATAAGAGAGCTGGAAATAGCAAAAGATTTTGCGCCGACCAGCCCGATGATCAGGATTAAACTTGCTGATATGCTCTATAAAAGCGGGAAACTTGAAGCTGCGGTTAATGAATATGTCCAGGCATCCAGGATAGATCCTGATGATTCCTTTGTTTTCATAAGCATGGGAAACATTTACCAGGAATTAAGCCGGTATGATAAGGCTCTTCAAGCATATACAAGAGCCCTGGATATTTCTCCCGGGTATAAGTATAACCTGGTAAATGTTGCTAATATAAAGAGCTTAAAAGGGCAATATAAAGATTCTATCCCTTATTTTGAGAAATTTTTAGAGAGTTATCCTGACCATATAGATTCCAGAAAGAACCTTGCGTCCGCATATATGGCGGTTAAGCAACCTGAAAGTGCTATAAAGGAATTTGAGTTTGTTATAGACAACAAGCCGGAGGCTTTTAAAGAACATTCCTGCTATGGAAAAGCACTTGTGCAGGTAAAAGAATTTGAAAAAGCTATTTTTGTGCTTCAGCAGGCAATAAAAGATTATCCGCAAAATGCGGAAGCCCACGCAAATTACGGTATAGCCCTTTTAAACACCGGCAAAAAAAAAGAAGCTGTTCAGGAGCTTTTAAAAAGCCTTGAAATTGACCCTTCATTGATAGAAGTAAAGCTTGATATTGCAAATGCACTGGTAGAGCTTAAAAAAGAAGATGAAGCAATTAAATATTATGAAGAATACCTCTCCATAGACCCGGATAACCCTGATGCCCTGTATAACCTGGGCATAACCTATCAGGGCAGGAAAAGAACGGGTGAGTCAATTCAAAAGCTGGAAAAAGCCGCGAAATTAAAACCTGAAGATCCTATGATCAAAAAAGAGCTGGCAAGGAGTTATCATCTTGCCAAAAAATATGTAAAAGCCCTGGACTTATACGAAGAAGTTTTAAAAACCCAAAAAGAAGATGCAGAGTTGTATTACAACATTGCACTTGTCCATCATTCGCTTAAAAACTATGATAAGGCTCTGGGTTTATATGAAAAATCGCTTGACCTTAAAAAAGATAAAAAAGTGGAATCTGACTATAAAAACGTGCTTATAGCCAATGCAAACAGATTAAACCTGGGTAAAAAATACGAAGAGGCTCTGGTTTACTATAAAAAAGCCCTGATAATTAACCCGACAGAATTTTACGCCCTGTCAGGAATGGCAAATACCCTGCAAAAAATGGGCAGAAACAGGGAAGCACAGACAGCTTATGAAATGGCTATTGCTAAAGACGCAACAAATAAGGATTTATTCATTGCATTTGCTGATATACTTAAGAAAACCGACAAAATAGATGAAGCCCGCGGCGCTTATAAAAGAGCCGCAGAAATTGATCCTGGCGAAATTAAAGCTTACATAGGGCTTGCAGATACTTTTTATAAGGAAAATAAATATGATGAGGCAATAAAAAACTATGAAAAAGCCCTTAAACTGGATTCCAAAAATGTTAAGGCGCTTATAAAATTAGGAAACGTGTATAAAGATAAAACTGAAAACCATAAGGCAAAAGAATTTTACGAAAAAGCGCTTAAGCTGGAACCTGATAACGCAAACGCGAAGTTTAACCTGGGTCTTGTGGTCTCTGAGCTCGGGGAAAAAGACAGGGCAAAGAAAATTTACCGGGAAGTCATAGGGCTTAAGCCTGATTTTCCCTATGCTTATTATGCTTTAGGCATACTGGAAGAAAAAGACGAGAATTACAGGGAAGCTGTTGAGAATTACAAAAATTTTGTATCTTACTCTTCTGATAATATAAGCGTAAAAAGTATTGAAATGAGGATAAAAGTCCTGGAAAACAGGATTAAATTAAAAGAGAGCGCCCCGGTAAAAGAGGAAGCTGCTGAAGCTTCTAAGAAAAAAGAGTCCGAGGTTCAGTTACCCCGGTTTAAGCCGGAGGAAAATGAACCTGAAAATACCGGCAATCCGGAAGCTGAACCTTATAATCCCTGAAATCCGTCATGAAAAAGCTTTTTTTCGCAATAATCACCTGTTTTTTTCTTATCACCGGCTGTGACCGTGAGGAAGACGCTGTTATCCTGCTGTCAGACCATAAAATTGACCCGTCTAATTTTACTCATGAAAACAGATACCCGGTTTTTAAGCAAAGACAGAGAATTTATTATATTCTGGCGAGTAAGGAGGCTATTGAAGATACTAAATTAAGGCTCCAGGTGATAAAACTTGATATGAAATACCCATATTATGCTATAGAAGTAGCTTACGGCACTAATATTAACCGGGGTAAGGAAAAATATTACGTGACCGATTATTTTGTTCTTCACAAAGCGGGAAACTATGTTATCAGGATTTTTGGATTCTCTGACCTGCAAAAGCCTATTGCAGAGGCGGAATTTTTGGTTGAGGCTTTATGAATATAATAAAAAAAATAAAAAGTTTCTTTAAAAAAACACCCGGATTTACAGTGAAGGGTTCGTGCAAAAAATGCGGAAATTGCTGCAGGAATATCACTTTTATGATCGGTAAGGACTATTTAACAAAGCAGGAAGAGTTTGAAAGGATTAAAAAGCTGGACTCCAGGTACAATAATTTTTTTATATCGGGAAAAGATGAGAATAACGCGCTTCTTTTTACCTGCAAGTCCCTCAAAGATGATAATCTTTGCTCCTGCTATGCTTTCAGGTCTTTATATTGCAGGCTATACCCGAAAATAGAGGTAAAACAATTAAGAGCCGGTGCTGAAATGCCTGAAGGCTGCGGATATTATAATGAGAGCAATGTTAAATTCAAAGAATTTTTAAAATAAGGATTTATGAAAATAATCAAAAAATGGACTTAACTAACCCCAATGACGGGTTAGTTAACTTTGACTATTAATATCTGAAATGTTAATCGATCAACCAGTCATCAATTGTTGCGCCGCCTGCAGCAGGAGAATGCGATTCCTCAAATGAATTTCTCGGAGGTCTTTTTCTCAGGGTATTTTTAAAATACTCAAGCGGGTTTTCCCTGCCCTTACGTTCGGTTTCGTTAAAAGCTCTCAGGACTTCCTGGCGGTCAACTTCAAAAATTGCGTCCTTAACGTCATTTGCTTTTATTTTAGGCTCAAGCCGCTTAAAATGCATGACCATTGCATCTTCAAAACTTTTATTCTTAGCTGGCGGGAATTTTTTTGCGCCCTTCTGGCTGGTTAAAACCGGCGGACGGGGAAATTTTACGAAAATATACTGATTAAAATGCGGATGCCTTATAAGAAGCTTACCTTTCTCAAGAACAGTCAGCTCAGCCTTGACAGATGCCGGCATTACGCTATAGCCCTGAGTAGCAAGTTCATCCATATCCATTCTTCCGTAAATGCTTGTGGCGCAATTCCCGACAATTCTTTTATGAACCTGCGACTTGAACTGCTGCGCTGAAAATAACACCAGCCCAAGATATCTCCCTCTTTCCGAAATTTCCAGAAGAGTTTGTTTAAGATAAGAATTTCCGGAGTCTGAAGATGCATACTTATTAAGCTCATCCACGAATACAACAACCTTTTCCACTCCCAGTGCGGCTTCTTCAAGACGTTTTTTTAGCTCTTCAACAACCCTGGTAAACACCAGGTCCTGCGCAAGCGGTATAACATTTGCTATATCAATAACATATATTGCTTTATTTTCAAAATTTCCCCAGGGCAGGTCATAAGAATCAGATGTATGGGTAACCAATCCCTTACATCGTGTTTTTATGTTCATTAACCTGTTATAAATTTTTCTGATAGTAGCTGTAGCATGTCCTTTCCATCCTGATTTACCTTCAGAACTCTCTTCTTCACCTTCTATCTGCGCAAAAACCCTTTGAAACCATTTTTCAAGGTCATTAAAATTTTTAATTTTCTCGTCTTTGTGAACGCAGTAACCGGGCTCGGGCTTGTCTTTATTGATAATCCTTTCTTTTAGCAAAGAAAGAAACGCATCAGCCTTGGCATCTATATCATCCTTATTAAGCAGCACCTGCACATGGTCAAAAATTTCTTCCAGACCCCAGCTAAGGGGACTTACGTCATTTATCAACTCTTCATTTGTTCTGAGTGTGTTTAAGTTAACCCCGTCATCTTTGAAAGGCGCATAATATTTGACATTATGAAACGGTTCAGGATTAATGCCAAGTTTTTGATACATTTTAAGCTCCTGCTCGGACATGTCTTCAGCAGGCTGGTCCAGGAAAAGCAGGTCATATCCCTTAACATTAAAAAGCACGGTTGCAATTCCGCCTGAGCATTTGTAATGCTGTGTAATTCCTGTCAGCAGGAACTCTATAATACTTGTTTTAGTCGCAAGTCCTGAAACCCCGGTGACATTGAGGTGTGCAGCTTCGGGACCCAGCAGGAAATCTGAATCAAGATAGACAGGAGACTGGTTATCCCCATTAATATAAAGTCCTGCCGGAATTTTTGTTTTCTCGTAGCTATCCATACGCAGGGATTTTTTTACGCAGGAATCGGTCGCTAAATAGACATTTCCAATAGGTACAGGCTGAACAGGCTCTTCAGGATCCATTTTAAGAACAGAAGCTGTGTAATACCTGATCTCCGGGCGCTCTGTCTGGGCACTGTGGCTGGATAGAGGATCATAATCCGAACTTATATAGTCATTAATGGGGGAATCAAGGTCAGTATAGCTTACACCCCCGGTTACTATACCGAAAACTTCCCGCCTGTAATCTTTATTTTCATTGTTATTAAAGTAAATTTTATCGCTCGTAACCCTTACTATAGTACCGATACCCACCGGGGAATCAAGATTAGTCCAAAAACTGAAAGTTTGAGCTGTGTTCGGACATTTTTCCGTTGCAACTACCCTGCCTACCAGGTCAAGGTTATTTATTGTGCATTCCTGATCATCCATGTTTCACCCTAAATAAATTAACAGGTATAGATTAACACATTGACAGGTTATTTCTGAACAACCGGTTCATTAATTTTTGTAAAAAATCAGAGATTCAGGAATTGATTTTTCGCTGAATCTATTGATATATGAGCCTCAGGAAAAGCTTGAGCCTGCCAAAGTGATAAATGCTCTACAGCCTGTTTTCTCATATCAATAATAGTTTGTAATTTAGACTTAAAAAAGATAAAATACAGGATGTAAACAAAAATGAACAAAAAGGACAGGCGATGAGCACGGCATATCTATGTGCAGGTTCTAACATTGGGGATAGAGTAGGCTACCTGCAGCAGGCGAATAACCTGCTAAAAGACACCAATGGAATAACCGTAGTAGACAGCTCCAGCATTTACGAAACAGAACCGATAGGGTTTAAAGACCAGCAATGGTTTGCTAATGCTGTTTTGAAAATTGAGACAGCTCTTAATCCGCAGGAACTTCTTGGAGAATGTATGAGGATCGAGCAGCAATTAGGCAGAAAACGGGACCCTGAAAACCGCTTTGGACCAAGGACACTTGATCTGGACATACTTTTCTATGAAGACCTGATTATATCCGAAGAATCTCTTCAGATACCTCATCCCAGAGCTCATGAAAGAGCTTATGCACTGGTTCCTATGCTTGAATTAAATCCTGAGTTTGTTCACCCGGTAATCAAAAAATCTGTTTTTGAGATACATAATGAGCTTGAAGAGCCGGAAGAAGTATATTTATATGGAACAAGAGGCAATTTCTAGAATCAGCAGGTCTATAGCCGACAGCAGGCGGAATCCTGCTTTTATTCCCTTTGTGGAAGCCGGATATCCTGACATGGAATTTTCAAAGGAATTATTTTACCTTTTTCAGAAAAAAGGCGCATCTGCTATAGAAGTTGGGATTCCATTTTCTGATCCGATTGCAGACGGTCCTATTATTCAGAAAGCTTCAAAAATTGCCCTGCAAAACGGTGTTACTCTACGAAAAACGTTTGATCTTCTTGGTAAAATCAAAGAGGATATGAAAATTCCGCTAATATTATTTTCTTATCTGAATCCGATCTTGAATTTTGGATTTAATAATTTTGTTAAAGAGCTGAAAGACAAGAATATAGCAGGCGTTATAATTCCTGACCTGCCCGTGGAAGAAGCCGGGGAAATTGCAACGTTGTTTAAAAACAATAATATTGATTTTATAATGCTTGTATCACCGACATCCGATAAGCAGAGGATAAAGAATATTGTAAAAATCTCATCAGGCTTTATATACCTGGTGTCTTCCACGGGAGTTACCGGGGTCCGGGAGAATTTCTCCGCGGTTCTCAGGGATGTTTTCCACGACATAAAGTCCGTGAGTTCGCTTCCTGTGGCAGTAGGCTTTGGGGTTTCAAAGCCTGAGCATATAGGGAATTTACGTGAGATCGGCGTTGAAGGCGCGGTTATGGCGAGTGTTTTTCTCAAGCTTATAGACCAGTATTCTTATGATAGAGACCTTGCCCTAAAGCAGGTTGGCACTTATATAGAAGAGCTTTATAAAACCCCGCAGATAAATTTCATTAAACCATGAGGCTTTCTAAAAACTTTTTTCATACCGGGTAAAGTCCTTTACTCATAAGGCGCTCAGTATGTTTATTGACCAATTAAAAAGAGGCTGCCCCTTTCAGGGTAGCCTCTTTGTTTTAAATGTTCCTATAGTATCTCCTTTTAAAGTTACTATCTTAAATTAACTAAAAATTTTTGAAATATCTCCCCCCTTTAATTTTTCTGGAACTCTTATATATATGAAAAAAATTTTTATTAAACAATTGCGTACCTTAACAAAAAATTAACTATTCAAATTGTTTATTAAAAAATATTAAGTACTTTATCGCATCTCTATGAGAGGATTTCAGGTTTTAGTTAAATATTTTTAAAAAATCATATATTTTTTACAAAAATTTATCTAAAAATTTTTCCATAAATTTTGAAAAAGTTTAAGCCTGTTAATTTCTTTAACTGTCTGAATTTATGCTTTTTTATCTGGTAAAACTTAATGATAATAAAAATTATAAGTAAGTAATTATGTTAATAAGCTTGTATATATAGCAATATTAGAAATATAATTTTAAAATAGATTACTGTAAGAGGATTAAGCAGTATTTAATTGAAATTTTTTTGTAAAGATTTATTTAAAATATTAAATTGGCATGCTGTTTATAGTGTATTTCGTGTTTTAAGGCTATTTAATCATGATTTTTGTTGGGTGCCGGGTTTTTGAGCATGCTTTTTGAAATGTCAGGAAAAATTTTCTGTTATATATTGTTAATACGCAGTCACCAAGCGAAGACAGCGGATAAAATATCAAAATTAATCAGTGTATATGGGGATTTAATTTTTTCAGGAGGAGTGAGAATGTTTGAAAAAGCAGAGTATACACAAAAATTTTGCCAACATAAACATGGATGAAGCATTAAAAGAAAAAAGAAAGATCGATTCTCATCTTGTTAACCTGGAATTCAGGAAAGAACAGCTTTTAATACTTATTGAAAAACTCTATAAGATATCTCATCAACGTGTAAACCTGGCATCAAAAGAGCAAGAGCAAAACATAATTTCAAAACACATAAGCAATGGCGGAGCATACCTGTTTTCTATCGGGGATCAATTAAAACAGGCACAAAAAAGCAGAAAAGAAATCGAAAAAGAAATCTCAGATTCAAAAAAGCAGATAGAATCACTGGTTAAACTGCTTAAAAATAACGGTTGTGAATAACCGCAATTGATAATGCAAATCCGAAAAAATATTTAAGACAAAAAATCCTGATAGCTAAACAAACTTGCCGATTAGCTAAAATTCCCGATACAGCTGAGAATATCCCGGTTTATTTTTAGTATTTTTCAGATAGTCTCTAAGACATAATTTGAAGAAAATTTATTTTTGTTATAAAAAGTAAAGTAGATTTAGAGATTATTAAGGGATGAGTGATTTATGAAAATCGTAGTTTGTGTAAAACAGGTGCCTGATACAGCAGACATCAAATGGACAGAAAACAATACTATGGTTAGAGAAGGTGTAGAGAGCATAATGAATCCTTTTGATGAATATGCTGTTGAAACAGCAGTCAGAATCAAGGAATCCAACCCTGACACAACCATAACCGCAATAACAATGGGTCCTTTGCAGGCAAAAGATGTTCTTAAAAGAGCAATTGCAATGGGCGCTGATGAAGCAATGTTAATTTCCGATAAAAAGTTCGCCGGTGCCGATACTCAGGCAACAAGCCGCACACTCGCAGCTGCTATCAGAAATAAAGTAGGTGAATTTGATCTCATTATTTGCGGAATGTATGCTATAGACGGAGATACTGCCCAGACAGGTCCAAGCATAGCAGAACACCTGAAAATTGCCCAGGTAACTTATGCCAAGGAAATTGAATACACAGGCGGTCAGAGTATCCTGTTAAAACGTGAAGTGGATGAGGGTTCTCAAAAAGCAGAAATGATGCTGCCGGGTGTTGTATGCATGCTTAAATGTGATTATGAGCCGAGAAAACCCTCCATTAAAGGAACAATGAAAGCTAATAAAACACAGATTCCTGAATATAATCTTGAAGACCTCGGTCTTGAGCATTCAGATGTAGGAATCAAAGGTTCACCGACTTTTGTATCAAAAGCTTTCAGACCAGAAGCAAGGGAATCAGGTGAAATAATACAGGCAGCAAGCGCCAGGGAGGCGGCTGAGCAGCTTATTGAAAAACTTAAGAGAGATAAAATACTCGCATAAACTTCAGCTTTAATCACAAACTTGATTTGTGAAAAAGTCAAACAGATTGCGAGCGTATAGCGAATCCCTGCTTCTCAAGCTGCCCGCTGGCTCGTTTCGGGATTTTCCCGACTAACATAAAAAACCGGTTAGTTTAAAAATGAAAACCTGTAAGTTACTGAAACTCAGCAGGATAATAAGGAAAAAATAATAGGAGAAAATAAATGAGTGAAAATAAAGGTATCTGGGTAATAGCTGAAAGAACACCTGAAAACAAAGTTGCCGGAGTTACTCTTGAGCTTATTAATTCAGCAAAAGAGCTTTCTCAGAAATTAAACGGGGAAGAAGTCGGAGTATTACTTCTTGCCGGAAATAATGATATTGAGCCCCTTGTAAAAGAAATTTCAGAAGCAGGTGCACAGAAAGTTTATCTTGTTCAGGATGAAAGCCTTGAAAATTATTCTACAGAGCTGTATTCAAAGGCTGCATGCGACGCAATTACACAGAAAAACCCTTCTATAGTACTGATTGGGGCTACAACATCAGGAAGGGATCTTGCCCCGAGAATTTCAGCAAGGCTTAACACAGGCTTAACAGCTGACTGCACAAAACTTGATATTAATGAGCAGGGGTTACTTGCCGCAACAAGACCGACTTTTGGCGGAAACTTAATGGCGACAATTCTCTGTAAAACAGCCAGACCTCAAATGGCTACGGTAAGACCCAAAGTATTACCAAAAGCAGATCCTGATCCGACAAATATAGCTGATCTGGAAAGATTAAACATTGAGTTTGATCCCTCAGAAATTAAAGTAAAAATTCTCGAATGTATAAATTCCTGCAAGGGCGGCTGCAAAATCGAAGATGCTGAATTCATTGTGGCAGGCGGACGCGGAATTAAAAACGCGGAAGGGTTTAAAATCCTGGAAGAACTCGCCGACGCTGTAGGCGGTGCTGTAGCAGCAAGCCGGGCATGTGTTGATGCCGGTTGGAGAGAGCACTGTGACCAGGTTGGACAGACAGGTAAAACAGTTTGTCCTAAAGTCTATATTGCCTGCGGAATTTCCGGAGCTATCCAGCACGTTGCAGGTATAAGCTCCAGCGATATTATTATTGCAGTCAATAAAGATCCTGAAGCTCCTATTTTCCAGATAGCAACATACGGAATAGTAGGTGACCTCTTTGAAGTCGTTCCCGCACTTACAGAAGCACTTAAAAATTCCCGGCTGACCTGCAGTTGCTAATATAACTTATTTTTTAATCCGAAAATTTAATAATAAAGAAACCAGAGCGGTCTTAAAAGCATCAATGTAAAAATCACAGAGTCATTGTTGTACGTAACCACATCTTCTAGATGTGCTCAGGCTCTTTTCCGTCTGACACCCTTATTAAGTCTGTCAGGCAAGCATTTAAAAAATATAACTCATTTGAAATAGGAGTTAAGGAAGTATGAAAAATTTTACGTAAGAATTTTTTCATACTTCCTTAATAAAGAATTTCCGGAGGGAGTCTTAAATACCGGTGTTGTGACCGGAAAATTTTTATTCTGCGTAAGTCCTGTTTCTAAGTTTCCGGACCAGGTTTGAATGACAATAAGCCGTTATAGTTAATTGTCAGAGTACCTAATATATCCCTGTGCCAATTACGTTTTCTATCCTTGCCAGCGCCACGTTATAGTCATAGAGGGCTTCATAATAGGCAAGCTTAGCGCTCCTGTAAGTCAGCTCTGCATCTTTAAGTTCGATAGGATCACCTACTCCGACTTCATACCTGCCTTTTGCCAGACTATAATTTTCCTCTGCCTGTGCTAAAGCTACTTCTGAAGCGGGAACGCTGTTTTTTGCTTCAACAAAATCTGTATATGCCTGCTTTACTTGAAAATAAAGATCATTTTTCAGGGATTCAGCGTCAGAAGTTTCTTTTTCATAGGCAGCTTTTGCCTCATTGATTTTTTTATGAGTCAGGTAAGGGTTCAGGATGGGCAAATCAAGGTTAACCCCGGCTCTCCATCCTTCATCTATGTTAGAACCCAGGTCAGTATCAAAAGCAGTCAGGTTAAAACCGGCTCCTCCTTTTATAGTTGGGAAGTAGTCCTTTTTAGCCAGCTTAACCTCTTTCTCGGATGCCTTTACTTTCAATACGGCTGACTTGAAATCCGGTCTGTTATCATATGCGGTTTGAATCATCTCTTTAAATTCAAAAACTTCCTCTAAATAGCGTAATTTATCTTTTAAACGGTATACAGGTGATTCCGGCAAGCCCATTGTATTGTTTAAACTTGCAAAAGCCACCTCAACCCGGTTTTTTGCTCTTATAAGATCCAGCTTTGCATTGCTGAGGTTAACTTCCGCTGTGAGTACGTCGATTTTTGGCTTTGAGCCGACTTCATAAAACGCTTTTGCCTGCGCCAGAAGCTGTTCATACTGCTCTACAGATTCCTTTATCACATCCTGTGTATGAAACGCCAGAAGCAGGGTAAAATATGCCTGTTTAACATTAAACGCAATATCGTTTATGGTTGCCCTGAGCTCAGCTTTTTCAGCGCTCAGGTGGGTTTTCTGAATGTCGATTGCAGTGCCGGTCTTGCCAAAGTCAAATATCAGCTGCGAAATCCCGATATTAAACATTTCAAAGGAGTTTACATCCAGATCAAATATGCTCATAAATGCTGACTGGTTATCAAAAGAATAGCCGTTTGATATGTCGAATTTCGGGAAATATTCTGCTCTTGCCCTGCCAACCCTGTTTTTAAATACTTCGGTATTGCTTATAGCCGCTCTTATTGTAGGATTATTGGCAATGGCTATTTTTAAACATTTATCAAGCGCTAAATATTGGTTTTCTTCTATTCCGCTTTTAATAACCTTGCTGATTTCATCGAGATCCTCTTCCTCATTTTCTTTTGCGCTTTCACCGGCTTCAATTTTAGCTTCATTCTTATTCTCAACTTCAGCCTCTTTTGCCTGCAAAGGCAGTCCCTGTATTATAAACGCTGTAATTAACGTCAATATCAGTAATTTATTTCTCATAGCTCAATGCCTCTTCTCGATCAGGAATATTACTATCCGCGGCTTTTTCTCTTTGTTTTCTGAAATTATCCTTAGTGTTCTCAATAATTATGTAAAAAGCAGGTACAAAGACCGTACCAATAACTGCTGAAGCTATCATTCCCCCAAAAACAGTTATACCAATGGAATTCCTGGCTTCTGCCCCTGCCCCGGTAGCTATAACCAGAGGGGTTACACTGAGCACAAAGGTTAAAACCGTCATTGAAACTGCCCTGAACCTCAATTTTGCAGCTGTTATAGCCGCATCCATAGGGCTTAATCCGTTTTCGTCCCTCTGGGTTCTTGCAAATTCAATAATCAAAATGGCATGTTTTGTTGCCATCCCGACCAGCATTACAAGACCGATCTGGCAGTACAAATCAAGGCTTAACCCGGATATCATCTGGGCAATTAGAGCTCCAACAACCGCAACAGGCGCTATAAGTATAACTCCAAACGGAAGCGTCCAGCTTTCAAACAGGGCAACCAGGAAAAGATAGACAAATATCAGCGCAAGAAGCAAAATATACATTGTCTGACCGCTTGCCTCGACTTCCTGCCTTGTGGTTCCTGACCATTCATAGGACATATCCCTGGGAAGCAGTTTTTCCGCGATATCTTTCATTGTCTCGATTGCCTCACCTGAGCTGACACCCATTACTGCGCTCCCGTTTATGGTCACTGACCTGAACAGGTTAAACCTGCTGAGGCTTTGAGGTCCTACAGTTGAGTTTATGGTGACAAAAGTGCTTAGCGGAACCATTTCTCCCCTGCTGTTTCTTACATACAAATCGGTAATATCTGATATGTTATCTCTATATTTGGAATCTGCCTGTACTCGCACCTGGAATATACGTCCTAACTTATTAAAATCATTTATATAAGTAGAACCAAACTGTGTACCTATTGTTTGCAGGATATCCCTGATATTAACTCCCTGTGCAAGGGCTTTTTCCCTATCTATACTAATGTTCAGCTGTGGTGTGTTTGCCTGGAACATTGTGAATACCCGCTCCAGCTTAGGGTTCTGGTTGGCTGCGCCTATGAGTTTCCAGGCATTCTGCGCAAGATACTGCGGTGAATTATCACCCCTGTCCTGAAGCTCGAATTCAAAACCTCCAAACATACCCAGCCCCGGGATAGAAGGCGGTATAAAAGCAAAAATCTGCGCTTCGGTTATCATAAAGAACTGCCTTTGAAGGCGTCCTATTACCGCGTGAACTGACTGTTCCTTGCCGGGACGCTCACCCCATTTTTTCATATCGCAGAATATTATCGCTGTATTTGAACCGCTAAAGCCCGGTACAGCAACTACTTTATTAATTTCAGGGGTATTACTGACTATTTTTTCAACTTTTTTAACTACCTCGTTTGTCCGCACAAGTGAGGCGCCTTCAGGCAATTGTACATGGCAGAGAATGAATCCCTGGTCTTCTGAGGGCAAAAAGCCTGTGGGAATTATGGAGAACATTCCAACAACCCCTAATATCAGTCCTGCCAGTGCCATTAAGGTTATTTTTGACCTGTGTATGAAAAAGGTTGCGACTTTTAAATATCTTTGCTGAAAGGCGTCAAAGGCATTATTAAACCATGCCCAGCGGTCAATCCGGACTTTTTTGCCTGTTTTAACCTTTAACATGGTTGAGCAAAGCGCAGGAGTCAGCGTCAGAGCAACAAGCGAGGAAATTGAAACTGCAATTGCAATGGTTACTGAAAACTGCTTGTACATTTTGCCGGTAATTCCTGGTAAAAGCGCGACGGGAATAAAAACAGCCAGCAAAACAAGTGTAGTTGCAATAACTGCCCCGCTTACATCTTTCATTGTCCTGAAAGCGGCTTCTTTTGGGTCTAATCCCTGCCCCAGGTAACGCTGGACGTTTTCAATAACAACGATAGCGTCATCTACAACAATACCAATCGCCAGAGCCAGCCCGAATAGCGTAAATGTGTTTATTGAAAAACCAAAGATCTTAAGAAAGGCAAATGTCCCTATAACAGAAACAGGGATTGCAAGCGCCGGGATAAATGTTGCCCTTGTGTTCTGCAAAAAAATGAATATAACAACTGTTACCAGGAACAGAGCTAAAAACAGGGTAGTGAACACTTCATTCATTGACTCATCAACATATTCGGCTGCGTCATAGACTATGTCAACCTGTATACCCTCCGGCAGGCGCTTTTTAATTTCCTCGAGTTTTTCCTTTACGTTTCCCACGACTTCTATGAGGTTCGCGTCAGCAAGCTGGTTAACGGACATACCTATAGCATTTGCCCCGTTAATTCGTGAAAATACCCCGTAATTCTTAGCTCCAAGGCTTACTTTTGCTATATCCTTTATTTTTACGGATGAGCCGTCACTATTTGAACGGACAATGATATTTTCAAACTCCGGCACATTTATAAACCTGCCGCGGGTCCTTACAGTGTATTGAAACTGCTGGTCGGAATCCACCGGATAGGCGCCTACACTGCCTGTTGGGACTTCAATATTCTGTGATTTTATAGCCTCTATGGTTTCTGTTGTAGTAATGCCCAGATTTGCCATTTTCCTGGGGTTAAGCCAGATTCTCATTGAATAAGACCTGTCCCCAAATGTGGCAACCTCGCCAACTCCCGGAACCCTTGCCAGTTCATCGCCTATATATATATTTGCGTAATTATCCAGGTAAACTTCATCATAGGAATTATCAGGCGAATTCAGCGTGAAAATAAAAATCCCATGCCCGCCTGTTCTTTCCTTAACAACAAGCCCCTGGTCTCTTACCTCCTGGGGAAGTTTGGGAGTAGCAAGGTTTAACCGGTTCTGCACCCGAATCATCGCCATATCAGTGTCAGATCCGACTTTAAAATACACATTAAGTTCATAACTGCCATCAGAACAGGTGGATTGCATATAAATCATATCTTCCACGCCATTGATTTCTGTTTCAACCGGTGCGGCAATGGTTTTTTCCACAACTTCTGCGTTAGCTCCCGGGTATGCCGCCCTTACAACAATCTGCGGGGGAGTTATTATAGGATATCTCTCAATAGGAAGAAATTTAAACGCTATGACTCCTACTATAACTATGATTAAAGATAAAACTATAGCAAAACGGGGACGGTTTATGAAAAAATTACTGAACATCAGCTTTTTCCCTCCGGGATGACTCTTTGGACTGTTTCTCTTCCGCAGAAGGCTCGCCTTCTGCGGGAGCTGTCATAACCGGCATTCCTGGCATCATTATTTTCTGTATGCCGTTTAAGATTATCTCTTCACCGGGTTTAAGACCTTCTTTCACTACAAAATACTTGCCTGTTTCCTTACCCAGCTTAATTCTTTTTTGCTGAGCCTTATTTTCTTTATCCACAATATAAACATATTTACCCCGGGGGTCTTCAAGCACTGCCGCCTGCGGAATAACGGTTTTTACATCGCCTTTATTTTCATATACTATTACGTTAACAAGTTTTCCCGGCAAAAGAATACCTTTAGGATTCCTGAAAGTTGCCCGGACTTTTATTGTTCCGGTTGTCTGGTCTATCCTGTTATCATAAAAATCTTGTATTCCCTGGACAGGATAAGGGGTTCCATCCGGAAATTCCAGTTTAACCTTGCAGTTATTCATTTTTTTGTTTTCTTTTTCAAGTTGAAGCCGGAGTTTTACAAACTCACCAGCAGCTATATTGTATGTTACGTAAATAGGATCAACCCTGACTATTGTTGCCAGTGAACCCATATTTGAGCCTACGAGGTTACCTTCCGTAATTTTGACATCCCCGATTTTGCCCGGGATTGGCGCGTAAATTCTTGTATGTTTCAGGTTATTGTTGACTTTTTTTAAGTAAGCTTTTGCGGCTTCAAGGGCCGCCCGGTTTTTATCCCGCAAAGCCAGTTTATTATCATATTCAGATTTGCTTATGAAGTCCTTTGCAACAAGTTCTTCTGCTCTTTCAAGGTTTTTTTCACTCTCCCAGAGCAATGCTTTTGCATTTTCTATATCGGCTTTTGCCTGGGCTACTGCTGCTTCGTATTCATCGGGTTCTATGAGAAACAAAAGATCCCTTTCATTGACCATTTCGCCTTCCGTAAAGTATTTTTTCTGCAGATACCCGTTGACGTAGGGGACAAGGTCAACTTCGTCCTTTGCCACGACTCTTCCTATATACTCTTTGGTATCTACAATTTCCTTTTGCTCAACTTTGGCAAGACTCACCATTGGCGGGGGCATCTGCCCATGCTCGGATGGCGGTCCGCCTTTCAGGAAAAACGTTTTAGCCGTAAATGCCAGTGCACCCAGAATTACTATTGCAATTATTATTTTCTTTTTCATTTTGAACCTCATTAACTGATCTTTCTGTCTTTATTTTCTCTATGCCTGCACAAATAAATTTTTTTATGTACTGTATAAATTCCTCAAGCTGTCTTTCATCAGGATTACAGGTGTTGAAAAGCACTAAGCGCCCTTTTTCATGAAATGCCAGCACTGATATATGTGACATTAGAATGTATACACAGTAATTCAAACCGAAATTATCAAGTTTGTGCCCTGATAACCTGTCAATAATTCCTTTGATGAATTTAAAGTACTCTAAAAAAGGGTCATTCATTATTTCAACGATAAAATTGTAGTTATTTGAGATTTCTTTTGCAACTATCTTGAAGTATAATCCTTCTTTTTCATTACTGAAAACAGATTTTACCCTTATTCTTATAATTTCTTCCAGCTGCTTTTCAGGAGAAAGATCTTTTGTTTTTTCAATCAGGTCAATTTCATGTGTATCCTGGTAAGTCTTTAAAAGCACCTGTTTAAACAGGTTTTCCTTGTTTCCGAAATGATAATTTATAGAGAGCTGGTAAACGTCGGCTTTCTGGCAAATATCCCTGACCGTTGTATTTTGATAACCTTTTTCAGCAAAAATCCTGCTTGCTGCATCAAGGATTTTATTCCTTATATTTTCTTTTTCTTCCGGATACTTGCTCATATTTTACAGGATTTTCGTGGTTTTAGTTTATTCGATCATATAATACAAATATATAATACAATTGTATTAATTAATTTTTTAATTTGCAAGACTTTTTATATAAATTTAATAATTTGGCAATCGTAATATTTTAACTAATCCTTATTTTATACACACGAATGACGTTGTGATTTTTATAAGGCATTTTTGAGACTATTTTGCTTCCAACTATTTAACCTGAATGACGAAATACGTAAAACCCTGTAATAGCCTGTTGAAATTTTCTCAAAATCCCCCACCCGCCCAGAGGTGGTTAAAGGCGCAGCCTTTAACAATTTCATATAGATTTTGAGAAAATTTCAAAAAATACAATTCGTGATTCGAGTTATTTAATAGTCAAACATTAATTTTGATTTTATAATTTATAAAAAGGAAAACCGGAAGATCTAATGAATGCGGCAAAAGAAATATTAAATGATTTTCAGGCATTTTTGAAAAAGGAAAAACTGGATTTATTCATAATAAATTCAACAGATGAGTATTTGAATGAATATGTGAGCGCGGAAAAAAATTCCCGCTGCCTTTTAACCGGGTTTTCCGGCTCAACAGGTGATGTCATAGTCACTTCTGAAGATGCAATGCTTTTTGTAGACGGACGGTATCATCTTCAAGCAGAGATGGAGACTGACCCGGAGTCTGTAAAACTGGTTAAAGTAGGGCTGGGAATATCCCCTCAAAAAGCATTATATGAAAAACTGGCAGAACTATGCGGTGATAGGGCAAATATCGGGATTGTTTCTTCTAAAACCAGCTGTGCAGGGTTTAAAGAATTATTAAAAAATCTGAAAAATAAGCAAAATATAAAAATCCTGGAATATGAAGAGGACCCGGTATTTAAAATTGCCGGTATACCCGCAAAAACCGAAGCCGGTAAGTCCTTAAGATATATTCCTGTTGAAATATCCGGCAAATCCCCTGTCCAAAAGCTGGAATCCGTAAATAACTATAAATCACAAAACCGGATTGACCTGCTGCTGGTTACAGACCTTGCTGATATAGCTTACCTGGCAAATTTACGCGGGATGGAAATTCCCTATAGCTCGTGTTTTAAATCAAAAGCCCTGGTTTTCAGGGATAAGGCATATATTTTTACTGATTTAAACAAGCTTTGCAAGGAAATAACAGAAAACTTCGGCGAAGATTTTGTGTTTAAGCAGGAAAGCGAATTTGATACTTTTATTGAAAAACTTTCCCGTGAGGAAAATGTTTTCAGCGTTTATTACCATCCAAATTCCACTACGCTTGCGGTTTTCAGGAAAATTGAAAAACTTGCCGAAAAAGTTGTTGAAATTAAAGAAAGCTATATTTCTGAATTAAAATCAATTAAGAACTCCCGGGAATTAAAATACATAGCGCAATGCTACCTTAAAACCGATATTGCGCTAAACCGTGTTATGTGCTGGCTTAATCAAAGCCTGGAAAAAGGCGGGAAAATTTCTGAAAAAGACTTTTCCAACAAGATAAAAAGTCTTCTTAAAGAGGAAGAAGCTGTTTCACTTAGCTTTGAGCCCATAACAACGGTCGGAATAAACACAGCTTTTATACATTATACCTGTCCGGATCCCCAAAAGTTTATAAAAAAGGGAGATCTTATCCTTCTTGATTGCGGAGCTTATTTTGAAGGAGGTTATGCAACTGACCAGACAAGAACTTTTCTTGCAGCAGGACATGAAGTCCCTGCTGATGATTTGCAAAAAATACTATACACTGCAGTTTTAAAAGGGTTTTTAAAAGGCATAAACCTGGAAATTAGTGAAAATACAACAGGATATGACCTGGATTATTCGGTAAGAGAAGCTGTAGAAGCCAATAAACCGGAAGGATTTGAATTTTCACACGCCACAGGGCATGGAGTTGGAATCCCGGTTCATGAATCACCTCCGAGAATTGGTCCGTCAGAATCTTCTAAAATCCCTCTGAAAGCCGGCATGGTTTTCACGGTTGAGCCCGGATTATATAAAGAAAACCAGGGCGGTGTCAGGCTAGAAAATACTGTAATGATAGTTGAAGAAGATGGAAAAGTTAAAATCAAAACCCTCACAAGAGCACCGCTGGATGAAAATCTTATAAACTACGATAAGCTTACTGAACAGGAAAAAACATGGCTGGAAAATTATAACAGGTTTAAAATAGGCTAAGATGCAACAGGTATCGAGCGTTCAAAATTCCATAATCAAAATGGCTGCATCGCTTCACCAGAAAAAAAACAGGCAGAAAACAGGACTGTTTTTAATTGAAGGACGTAAAAGCGTGGAAGATGCCCTGGATTATGGACTTAAAATCACTCATATCTTTTTAAACAAGTCAACCGGGGAAGATATGGAAAAACTTCCCAAAAACCTTATATACCTTGTAAATGAAAAAGTTTTAAAAAAAATATCAACCACAGACAGCCCTTGTGAAATTCTTGCTGTTGCTAAGCAGACTGAATATAAGATTAATGACTTAATGAAAGATGAAAATCCCCTGATCATAATACTTGAAAACATAAAAGACCCGGGAAACCTCGGAACAATAATAAGAACAGCAAAAGCTGCCGCTGCTTCAGGTATTATACTTACGGAAGATACGGCTGATATTTTTAACCCTAAAACAGTCAGGGCTTCTGCTGCAAATTTGTGGAAAATACCGATAATTTATCTTGATAACACTAAAAATTTAAGGCAAAAATTATTAAAATACAGGGATTTTCAATTTATCAGCACGGTTGTGAGTTATGAAAACACAAAAAATTATTTTGAAGTTAATTATAAAACTCCGTCAGTCATAATTTTTGGTTCCGAAGCAGAAGGGATCTCTGAAGGTTTGCTTGATCAATCTGATTTTAGCGTAAAAATTCCCATGCAGGCGGAAGTTGAATCTCTAAACCTTAGCGTATCTGCAGGAATAATTTTATACGAGGCGTTTTTACAAAGAAGACTGTGATTGCGCCAAAACAGGCATCCGGTAATAAAACAAAGAAAAGATGTAATTATCCGTAATCATAGATTTAAATAACCTTATAATATATAATAAATAATTATGTTTAATACTGATAATAAATCTATAAATATTTCTTCTCCCAAACAGCTGAATAAACTGGAAAAAGAGCTGGAGAATACTGAAAGCGCTCATGACAGGGCGAAAATTCTTCTGGAATTAGGCCTTATTGAAGCTTTTCGTAAAAATTACGATAAATCCATAAAATACATAGAAGAATCTCAAAAACTCTATAATGAGCTTAAAGATATTCAAAAAATTGTCATATGCCTTGCAGAGCTTGCAATTATACATTACAAAAACTGTAATGACCGTTTAATAAGATCTTTAACCTTATTAAACGATGCAAAATACCTTCTGGAAAATTCAAAAATAGAGAATGAAAAAGAAATAACAGCACAGATACTTCATTACTACGGAATTATATATTATTTTGAAAAGAGATACAGCGATGCGCTGAAATATTTTAAGCTTGCCCAGAACTTACTTGATAAAAACAAACTTGAATACGCTAAAGTCTATGACAGCCTTGCAATTTTTTACTTAAGAACCGGAAATTACTATACTGCTGTTGAATGTATGAACCAGGCTCTTGAAATAAAGAAGAAAATTAATAACCCCCGGGAAATTTCAATAACCGAACTTTTGCTGGGCAGATATCTCTCTAATATAGAAAATTATGAAGAAGCGCGGGTTCATTTGCATAACGGAATTAAAACCATTGAAAACTTCGGTGATTACCATACCGGCGCAAGAATATGGGGAGAGCTGGCAAAAGTCTATTTTGAGCTTGAAGACTTTGAAAATGCAGAAAAAAATGCTCTAAAATCAATTGAAATAGCTGAAAAACTTGATTTGAACCTGGTTAAGGCTTTTGCCCACTGTATTCTTGCAAGTATAGCCATCAGGAATAAAAGCATTAGCAAAGCTGAAAAAATTCTGGAAACAGAAGTAGACCCGGTTTTTAATAATTTTTCAACGCCGCGGGGGCAGGGGTTTGCAAAACAGATCAGGGCATTAATTTACGAGCAGGAAGGGCAGATAAAGCAGGCTATAGAATGTCTTCAGGAAGCTATAGAGTTGTTTACGGAAGCTGAGAGCTCTTCTGAGATTGCAAAAAGTTATTATAAACTGGGATTAATATACAAAAACTTTTCAGACTTTCCAAAAGCCTCTTCAAGCCTGAAAGAAGCTCTATCAATTGTAAAATTGAATAATTTACATATTCTGGGCAAAAAAATTGAAGATGTTCTCTTTGAAGTTGACGAAGAAGAATGGTCAAATATAATTGATAAAACCGTTAAAAAAGAAGATTTATTTTCTGAGGGAAAATCCTTGCTGGAAGATATCTCTGTTATCGGTGATACTTCAAGGAGTTCGGGAAACAAAGACCCTTTTCTTGCCCTTTTGAGAATAGGCAGGTCAATTGCAGCAGAAACCGACCTGGATAAACTGCTGTCCATAATTGCCCAGGAAACACAAAGAGCGCTTTCTGCGGACAGGTGTACGGTTTTTCTCTATGACCGGGAAAACGAGGAACTCTGGTCCAAAATTGCTCTTGGCATGGGCAGCCAGGAAATCAGGTTCCCTGCAAATACCGGACTGGCAGGGCATGTTACCCAGACAGGCGAAACCATAAATATTAAAGATGCATATAACGATTCCAGGTTTAACAAGGAAATTGACAAAAAAACCGGGTATAAAACAAAAACCATTCTGTGTATGCCTATGAGAAACCTGAATCATGAAATAGTAGGAGTTTTCCAGGTATTAAACAAATTCGGGAACGACTATTTTACAACGGAAGATGAGGACCTGTTGATTGCAATCGGCTCAAGTACCGGGATTGCCCTGGAAAATGCCCGCCTTTTTAAAAAACAGCAGACAATGTATGAAGAACAAAAACGTTCTTTTATAAGTTTTATAAATACCCTTGCAGCTTCCATTGACGCGCGGGATAAAATTACAGCCGGTCATTCAAAAAGGGTTACCCTGTACAGTATTGCCATAGCGGAAAAATTAAAAATAGAAGGCGATGAACTCGAAGCCCTTGAGCATGGCGCGCTTCTTCACGACATAGGCAAAATAGGGATTAAAGACAGTGTTTTGTGCAAACAGGGTAAGCTTACTGATGAAGAGTACAGACATATACAGGAACATGCCCGTATTACTTTTGATATTCTTAATAAAATGTATTTTGAAGAAAAATTTAAGGATGTCCCTGAAATAGCAGCTTCCCATCACGAAAAATATAACGGAACAGGTTATTTCAGGCAATTAAAAGGCGATAATATATGTCTTGGAGGTAAAATCCTTGCTGTCTCGGATGTATTCGACGCAATAACCTCAAAACGTCATTATCGTGACAGAATGCCTTTTATCAACGTATTAAACATACTAAAAAAAGATTCAGGTATACACTTTGATCCGAAAGTGGTGGATAGTTTCTTTACCCTTAGTGTTTACAAAATTTTAAGTATACTCCTATACGGGGAAGATTATGAAATAACTGATAAAATAAAGGAATTATTTAAAAAATATACCTTAAGTGATTTTCATAATATTCTTGCAAAAGAACAAGAAATCAGGGATAAAAAAGAAAACAGAATAGTAGAATTTTTTGAAGGTTTATATAACCCCGGTAAAAAAGAGCTTACTAAGTAAGATTGTTGAGATAAAATGATTTTAGCAGGTTTTCTCAGAACTTTTATTATCATATCCCTATGCATTCTAAGCAATGTATCAATTGCCGGGCAATCAGAAATTCTATATGAAAAGATTTATATAATTAAATCAAAAGGAATAAAAACAGGATATATACATGTTTCGCAAAGAAAAAAACCGGCAGGGGAAAATTCAACTGTAATCGTTACCAGGAAACACTTTGAACAAAAATTTAAACGGCATAATGATAAAATACAGATAATCCAGGATCAGTCATTTGTGGAAGATGAATCAGGAAACCCTGTTCAGTTTTCATTCAGCTCAAAAAGCAAAGGGGAAGATATCCGGCTTACGGGAAATTTTAACCGGGAAACAGGGCAAGTACTTATCAAAGCAAAGATAAATAATATAAAAGAAGAAAAAATAATAGACCTGGATGAAAAAATCCTGTTTCCATATGCTATAGACAGATTGTACAGGGAAACAAAAAGTAATGCCTTAAGGTATTACACGCTGGAGCCGGGTCTTAACCCGCAAATACTGGAAATAAAATCAGAAAAACTCGAAAAACAACTGCTTAAGCAGGGAAAACTGAACGGTGTCTACACAAAATACAGGAATGAAGTAAATATTTTTCCGAATACTGATCTTTATGTCTGGCGTGATGAAAACGGGCATGTCGTCAGGGAATACACTTCAATACTTGATATGGAGCAGTTTGAAGTTGACAGGGATGAAATTCTGAATATTTCCCCGGAATTTGATGTCTTTTCAGAGAGCTGCATAAAAGTGGAAAAAACCATAGCAGACCCGGGTTCGATTGACCAGGCAATTTATAAAATTACAGCTGAAAACATGGCTGTGGATAATATTTTTATAACTGATGAAAACCAGCGGATTATACAGGTAAAGGACAATACTGTCTTCTTAAAAGTGGAAGCTGAAAAATACGAAGATTATAAATTTCCATACCCGGTTAAAAAAGAAGGCTACGAAAACTACTTAAGGTCCGGTCCTTTTGTAATTACAGACAGCGAGTCAATCAAAAACCTGGCAGACAGGCTTACTGCAAATGAAAATGACGCTTTTAAAATAGCAAAAAAAATGAAACAATGGGTTTATGACAATATAGCAGATAAAAGCTTTGCTTTTGATTTTGCAAATTCGGTAAAAGTACTGGAAACCGGAAGCGGTGACTGTACTGAGCATTCTATACTTTTGGCGTCGCTGCTGCGCGCGGCGGGAATCCCGGCAAAGGTCGTTGTGGGGCTTGTATATACCGATTCTCCTGAAAACGCGTTTACGTATCATATGTGGGTTAAGGCATATACAGGTAAATGGGTAAGTCTTGACCCGAGTCTTCCTTATGACAATTTTACGCCCCTGCATATTGCCATGACAGAGAGTGATATTAACAATATATCCGCACGCTCTGATATGGTGGTGAATATCATAAACAGCTTTAAAAAACTGGATATTGAAATTCTCAATGTTTCCAAGCCCGTGGTAAGCAAGACCGGCTCAAAGCCGAAAGTTAAGGTTAACCTGGATAACAGGGACTTCAGGGCTGCAAATAACTTTGTCAGCATAAAAATAAATGAATTTCGCCCGGCCAGGGAAGAAATCCGGGAAATTGACTTTCCCGCCCAGGAAGAAAAAGACAGCATAAAAGAAGCTTTTTACAGCTTTACCAGAGGGGAAACAGAAAATGCGCTTCAGGAGCTGAAGAATTTTTATGAAACCATCCACCCTGATGATAATTTCTTAAAAATGAAACTTGTACTTAAATTAATAAGCATGAACTATTTTAATTTTGCCAGGCAAGTGCTTGATGATGTGAATGACAGGGAAATCTGGGGTTCTTTTATAAATGAGCTTTATGTTCTTTATTTTCCGAGGCAGTTTTTCCCGGATGAAAAAGAAAAAATTTTATACACAGCTTTTTATGCGCTGAATTATAAAAATGACCCGGATTTTGTCCTGGAATTAACAAAAGACATCGAAAAATACGACTACATCCATTATTTAAGGGCAAAAGCCCTTACCGGGAAAAAAGAACTTCAAAAAGCAGAAAATGAAATAAACCTGGCTTTATCAATAAACCCCGGAAATTTAACTTATAATCTCTTGAAAATAGAGGTCCTATCAGGGCAAAATGAAATTTATGAGGCGCAAAAAACAATTAACCAGGTCAATTTAATTACCAAAAGCCATAAAATAAAGGATAAGGAATTCTGGAAAAAGTTTAAATCATATGATTACTGGCTAAAAGTAAAACAATTCAGGGAAAATATTGTTCTGAGCAAGTATTACGAGGCTTATTATTATTTAATCCAGGGAGAAATTGACAGCGCTATAAGTATTTTAAACAAACTTGCGGACAAAGAGAGCGAACCCTATATTTTTGAGCTGCTCGCGGAAGCATATTATGAAATTGACCAGTTCCAGCCCGCCCGGAAATATTTTGAAAAAACCCTGATGCTGGATGAAAACAACGTAAAATCCAATTTAAAAATGGGGAATATTTACTTTTTATACGGAAAATACTCAAAAGCCCGGCAGTACTACCAGAAAGTTCTGCAAACCAACCCTAAAAACATTGACGCCCTGCTATGCATGGCTAAACTGCACATTTACCTGGAAAAAGAAGATGAAGCCCTTGATTATTTCAAAAAAATACTGGATGCAGATAAAGAAAATACTGATGTAATTTATAATATCGCGGTGATTCTCGCAAACAGGAAACAATACGAGGAAGCGGAAGAGATGCTTAAAAAAGTCCTCTCAGCCGCTCCTATGGAACATTATCATGTATGGCTCGGTTTAGCAAAAGTGCAGCTTGCCCGGGGATACCAATCAAAAGCGGTAAAGAGCCTTAAAAACGTAAAATATCTCGATGAAGACAATGCTTTTTACTACTATTACACGGGATTAATTCTCAGGGATAGCGGAAATAAAGAAGAGGCAAATAAATATTTAAAAAAAGCCCTTGATCTCGAACCTGACTTACTGGATAAATTATAAGGGAAAAGTTTTAATCTGCTATGTCTAAAATTTCCCTGCTCTCCTCGATTTTTTCAGATATTTTTGAGTTTCTCTTTTGTACCATTTCAAGCAACACATGGCATTTAGCAGAACAAGCCTGTGAATTTAATATTAAACTATCTAAAATAGCCCTGTTTTCATAGCACTTATCTGATGCTGTTTTATGAATTTTTTCCAGCTTTTTCTTTTCACTCATTTTCTTGCTCCTTTTAAGAAATATTAACTTATTAGTTCACCATACTGTAATATATTACAGCATGGTGAACTAAAATACAAGATGCTAAAATTAATATTATGATCTCATTATGATTAAAAATAATTTATCAAAAATAATGGGTGAAAAAAGAATGAAGACAGGTGAGCTACAGAGTATTAGCGGTCTCTCTAAGGGTACAATTATTCAAATTTACTATAATAGAACTACACAAATAAGCTTCGACACATTGAATAAATTATGCTATGCACTTGAATGCACAGCACATGATATTTTTGAGTATATTCCGGATTAAAAATTCACTTACAGTTTTATGTATTTCGTGATTCAAGATAATTTTATTATATTAATTATTAATAAAAAGCCTAAAGATAAAATTTGACAAAAATTTTGTAATAAGGTTGTAAAATTCCTGATTTAAAGAATATTATCCAATCCGTAAATAAAATCGTTATGAGTCATAACGTATCTTATACTGAGAATAACACCGGGCATGAAGCTGATTCTGTCAAAGGAATCGTGTCTTATGGTCAAAGCCTGCCCCAAAGAGCCGCAAATGACCTCCTGGTGAGCAATGAATCCGGGAATCCTTACGCTGTGTATGTGAATATTCGACTCAGTAACCCCGCCTCTTGAGCCTTTCAGGGTTTCGATCTCAGGACAGTTATCTTCGCCGAACTTATCTCTTTGCATTGTCATAAGCTCAGCTGTTTTTATGGCTGTTCCGGAAGGGGCATCTTTTTTGCCGTTATGGTGAAGTTCGATAATTTCTGCGTTACCAAAATACTTTGCTGCTTTTTGCGCAAACATCATCATAAGAACAGCGCCCACCGCAAAATTAGGAGCTATAAGACAGCCCAGACCCTTTTGCTGTGATAAATTTTTTAACTCTTCAAGCTCGTTTGCCCTTAATCCGGTTGTACCTACAACAGGTCTTGATCCTTTTTCCAGTATCAGTTTTGTATGCCGGAATACCAACTCCGGGTTTGTAAAATCTACCACAGCGTCAATATGCTTTTCAGTGAGGGCTTTTTCTAAAGATTCCTCAATTAAAACCCCGCAGGGTCTGTTTTCTACGATTTCACCTATATCATTACCGGTGTTAGCAACGTCAATAGCAGAAACAAGAACCATATCATCTTCTGCCAGAACAGCCTTAATTACAGCCTGTCCCATTTTCCCGCAGGCGCCGCTTACTGCTACTTTTATTTTCTCTGTCATGTTTTGTACCTATTTTTTTACTAATTTTTTTAATTATCTCATATAAATTTTGCTTATAAAGCCGGAAATCTTTATAAAATTATGTCTTGAAGACTCTAAATAACCTGAGTCACGAAATACGTAAAACTCGTAATAGCCTGCTGAAATTTTCTCAAAATCTATATGGAATTGTTAAAGGCGAA
>JANQEP010000141.1 GCA_028278305.1 Candidatus Gastranaerophilales bacterium | reverse complement strand
CCCACCCATGAATGAGCTACTGCGTTAGCTCCCGCTGCCGCGCCGCCCGCGCTGCTCGGAATGACATTTCGGGGGCTATCAACATGGTGCCGGGAGACAGGGAGAAAATCGTTACAATTTTTCGGGTTTGCAGAAAAAATTTGGTGCGGGATTTTTAAGCAAATTTCTGGTAACATAAAGGTTATAACAAAATTGCTCAAAAAAATTTAAATATTTTAGGTAAAATATATGGCTACTGGAGACCAGCTTAAATCATTAATTAAATCTGGACTTGAAGATGATAGAGAAAGGTTTATAACCGCCGCACTTCAGGTGGCAGCGCATGAAGCAAAGCAGGGGCATAGCTCACTAGCACAAGAATTGCGGAATATTATCGATAAAATGAAGAATGCCAGAGTAAAGGTTATTCCTTTTACTCCTGACTTGCATGACCTGGTTTTATCTACAGACCCCAAAGACCGCCTTTCTGACATTGTTGTATCAGCTACGCTAAAAAATAGAATTGATAAAATCCTTACCGAGTATTATCAAAAGGATAAATTATTTAAGCATGGTTTACATAACCGCCGGAAGATTTTACTAGTCGGGCCGCCGGGTACCGGTAAGACTATGACAGCTTCTGTAATTGCAAAAGAATTAAGTTTACCTTTCTATACTGTCCAGATGGATAAGCTAGTAAATAAGTTTATGGGTGAGACCAGTGCAAAATTACGGCAAATATTTGATGTAATTAAGGAGCAACACGGGGTTTTCCTATTTGATGAATTTGATGCTATAGGCGCAGAGCGCAATGCAGATAACGATGTAGGTGAAATGAGGAGGGTTTTAAACTCCTTCCTACAATTCATTGAAAATGATAAGTCTGATAGCTTTATTATCGCTGCCACAAATAACTCAGGCATATTAGACCAGGCTTTATTCAGGCGGTTTGATGATATATTACATTATGATATGCCAGATGAAAGCGAAATAAAACGATTACTTGATAACTGTTTGAGCAATTATAAAGGCAAATTAGCCATTAAAACTATAGTCAATGAATCAAAAGGACTCAGCCACGCTGAAATTACACATGCCTGTCGGGACGCTATCAAAGAAGTTATTTTAGCAGATGAGGGTAAAGTAACAACTGCAAGGCTTAAAACGATGATAAATGATAGGAGAAACGCATACAAAAGGGATTAAGGGTTTAGAGTTATGGTGAAACAGGAATTACCGCATATAAGAGTGCCTTTTGCCCCAGAGGAGAGTGCTTATACTTCGCCGCAACGTGGCGGTTCCCCGCCCGGGATTCCTCGAAGGAATAGGAGTGAGCACGGAGAGTTTGTAAAAGGTAAATTTCAAGAATTATGGAAACAAGCTGAACAAAAAAGAGAAGAACGAAGTTCAGTATCATTACCTGCTGTTGAGGGTATTTATCTTGAATTTAAGGGTTCAAAAGGATATGAACTTGTAACAAAAAGTCTTGAAAATATTGTTTTCGGGATACGTTTATTAAATGTTAAAACTGAAAAATGTAATGATAAAGATGTCACCAAGGCAACCGTTTTTGTACCAAGGGATAAATACGCTTCTTTTTTGAGAAAAGTCGACAAGTATTTAACTGAAAAGGACGGACGAAGTGGTAATCCAAAGAATGCTCCATTAATAAACAGTATTGAAGATATAAGAATAGCTATTTTAGATTCATTCTGGAGTGATGCTCCAGAGTTTATTCCTGCACGAGGTCAGCGTAAATGGTGTGAAGTATGGTTACGTTCAGACAATCAAAATAACGAACCGGAAACATCTTTTTATAATTTATGTGAGCAGATAGGAGTAGAATACAGACAGGGAGAGTTGCTTAAATTCCCTGAGCGCAAGGTGGTGTTGGTAAAAGCCGACAAACAGCTACTAATGAATTTTATTGCGGCTAGTCCTTATATCGCTGAATTTAGGTTAGCGAAAGAAACTGCACGCTTTTGGGTAGAATTGTGCAATAAGGAACAATCGGAATGGGTTAGGAATCTACTAAATAGGCTTACAGTAGAACAGAATGCAACAAGTGCGGTATGTGTCCTTGATACAGGTGTTAACAACGGGCATGATTTGTTAAAACCAATCATAAGCAACAGTAATTGCCATACTGTTGAACAAGAGTGGGGAACACATGACAGCTATGGACATGGCACATTAATGTGTGGAGTAACTTGTTATGGTGATTTACAGCGCTGTTTAGAAACAAAAGAAGCGGTGCATATCCTTCACACTGTTGAATCTGTCAAACTTATTCCAAGTGATGAAAACCATAATGAACCACATCTATATGGTCATTTAACCCAGAGAGGCATCTCTTATGTTGAAATAGCTGCACCGGAAAGAGGACGTACAGTTTGTATGGCTGTTACTGCTGATGTGTGTAATGATGGCAAGCCATCGTCTTGGTCTGCTGCGATAGACGCATTGACAGCAGGGGTTGATGATGGAACTAGCAGACTTTTTGTTACAGCAGCAGGCAATATCTCAAATGATGAGTGTGCTGATTACCCGACTAATAATATAACCTGTGCCATAAAAGACCCTGCCCAATCTTGGAACGCTATAACAATTGGTGCATACACTGAAAAAGATGTGATTACGCAGGCTGCAAGTTATACTGCTTTGGCTCAAAAGGGAGAGTTATCACCATATAGCAGGACTTCTGCCATTTGGGGCAGGAATACCTGGCCGGTAAAGCCCGATATTGTATTAGAAGGCGGAAATTTGGCTAAAGACAGCACAGATTTTCATTGTGTATTGGATGATTTATCAATATTATCTACTTCAAGTGAGATTACAAAAAGACAGTTTGATGTTATCAATGCAACCAGTGCAGCCACAGCTCAAGCGGCCTGGCATGCGACGCAGATAAGACTGAGATACCCTAACCTTTGGCCCGAAACTATAAGAGGACTATTAATTCACTCTGCTGAGTGGCCGGAAGCACTTGTTAAACAATTTTATGATGATGAAAAATCTCAGAAAGAAAATTATAGACAATTACTAAGAATATGCGGTTATGGTGTGCCGAATCTTGATAAAGCACTACACTCTGCAAGTAACAACCTTACGCTAATTTCCGAAAGTTCCATTCAACCATTTAACAAAAAAGATGGCAGAACTATAACCAAAGATATGCACCTCCATGAACTGCCCTGGCCAAAGGATGTTTTGTTGAGTTTGCCAAGTGATACGACAATTAAAATGAAGGTTACCTTATCTTATTATATTGAACCTGGCCCCGGTGAGGTTGGCTGGAAGAATAAATATCGTTACCCTTCTCATATACTTAGGTTTGATTTAATATCCCCGGATGAAAACAAACAGGAGTTCATTAAACGCTTAAGCATAGCTGCAAGAGAAGAAGGGGAAACAGTGGATTCATCAGCACAATCAGACAGGTGGAAACTAGGCCCATTGAGTGGACGCAATTTAGGTTCTATTCATAACGATACGTGGGTAGGTACAGCAGCGGCCATTGCTGATTGCAATTTAATAGGGATTTATCCAGCAACAGGCTGGTGGAAAGAAAGACATCACCTTGGCTGTTGGGACAAAAGAGCCAGATATTCATTAATAGTTTCACTTGAAACTCCAAAAACTGAGATAGATTTATATACTCCAGTTGAGGTTGCACTGAAAACACCTGTAGAAATTAAATCAAATGTTAAATTTAATAAAATCAAGTAATTCGAATTAAGTTGCTTTTATTCTGGAAATACTTCTAATGAAAATTTTGTCTGTTTATGGGAAAAAAGGTGAGATGTTTGATGTGCATTACTGTCCAATATAATTTATCACTTAGAATCTAATCACCGCCAATGAAAAAATAGTATAGTGCTTAGTTCTAAAAGTTCCCTGATCAAAATAAAAATTTTTTCAAGAGTTTATAAAGATTATTTAAAATTAAATTTACTAATGAAATACTAATATTCTTTTTATAGTCTTTTAAATAAATAAAAGAAACAACATCTATCTTTAAAAAAATAATAATATTATTATGCAACCTCAACATATATTAAATACAGATAACTCTTCGGGTATTAAATTACTTATTAGTACTTCGAATACTTTTGCCAATAGAACCCCCCCTAAACGATTAGTTCCTCAGAGAAACCAGAAACAGGTTAGTTTTGGTTCAGCAGGAAAATTTGTAAAGTCTGCCTTTTTTGAAAGAGCAGGCTTTTTTATTAAGAATGTCCTGACCAAGGTTAAAGAAAAAGGTGTAGACCAGAATATTGCCAATGCCATCAATTACGGAAGTAAAGCCTTAATTTCCCCGTTAATGATCCTATCGGTATCACCTTTTACTGATGAAGAGGAAGATTCAATAAAATATTCAATGGTAATGCAGCCGATTCAGGCAGGACTGGCATTTGCTTCCAGCCTACTATTAAGCATTCTGGCAAACAGGGCTTTTGATAAAGCTGCAAAAAAAGGAACTCTCGGTAATCGTATTGATCCGACTTTAGGAAAATTCTTCCAGAACCCGGAGCATCTCAAGCAGTTTAAAAGCATGTCAACAGCAGTAATGACTGCACTGGTGATTCCTCTTACCACGGCAATACTGCTCTGGTCATTACCGAAGATAATGAAAACCCTGGGTAAGGATGAACCGCCATCTTCAATGGTATACTCCGGGCTTTATGCGCAGCCATTAAATGAAGCAAGTCTTTTTTCGAGAAAACTCAGACCGGAATTTGGCATGCTGACAAAAAAAACAGAATAGGTAAATAGCGGCAGGAAAAATGACAACAATAACAGGAAATATCGTTAAAAGCTCTATAAATGGTTTTAAAAACCATATAGTAAAATGCGCAAACAATGATACATACGCTGCTAAAGCCCTGCTTTTAACCACAGTGGGTTTAAACCTGTACTCCAATGTGATTAATTACTACCAGCTTACAAAAAATAATGACATAGAAGAGGAAGAAAAAGAGTTTTTAAAGTCTTTCAGGATTGTAAACGGATTTATTTCAGTGATTGCCCAGACAGCTGCAGGACTTGCCATTATCAGCGATAAAGCCCAGAGAGTAATAATCAAAGGTATTTCGAAATTTTATAAAGGTTTTGATCAAAACCTTGACAGAAGAGGCAGAAGGAATTTATTAAAACTTTCTTCTCTTATTGGTGCCATAGTACTTACCAAGAGAATTTTAACTCCGTTAGTTGTTACACCTATTGCTTCCTGGGTAGATAATAAAAGGGAAAAATACAGGGAAGAAAAAAAATTAAAATTCCCGGAACAGGAAAATCTTAATCCTGTAAAAAACACTGATGAAAATATATTTAAAAAAGATTTTGAGAAATATAAAAGCGAAAGTAAGAAATTTGTATTAGATTACAAATCTAAAAAAAGTTTTGACTATTTTAAAAACACCGGAGAAAATATATTTAACACAAATTAAAGTATGATTTCCGAAAATGTGGTACAGAACAGGGTTTATTAATTATGAATACGAAAAACGTTTTAATAGTGGAAGATGAAGAAGATATTCTTAAGCTTATAGAAATTAACCTGCTAAAAAACGGAATTAGTGCGACCGGAGTGCAGAGCGGGGAAAAAGCCCTTGAAATATTAAATAAGGATTCATTTGACCTTGTTTTACTTGACCTTATGCTCCCCGGAATTAACGGAATAGAGGTTTGTAAGCAATTAAAGAACAACAGGGCTACAAAAGGGCTTCCTATTATTATGCTTACAGCAAAAGGAGAGGAAGAGGATATTATAAAAGGTCTGGAATCCGGGGCAGATGATTATATAACCAAGCCTTTCAGTCCAAAAGTTCTTATGGCAAGGATAAAAACCTCCTTAAGAAGAGAGGAAAATGTTGATTATAACAGAAATTCTGTTATAAATATTGATAAATTGTATATTCATCCTGCAAAGCATGAGATTTTGCTTGATAACAAGCCTTTAAAACTTACATCCGCGGAATTTAAAGTCCTGCATCTTTTAGCGTCAAAGCCGGGCTGGGTATTAACAAGATACAATATTATAGATGAAATAAGAGGCGAAGATTACGCTGTAACAGACCGCTCTGTAGATGTTTTAATGGTAGGGCTAAGGAAAAAGCTCGGGGAATTTGGCTCTTATGTAGAAACAGTAAGGGGCGTAGGCTATCGGTTTCACCCATAAACTAATTTTATCCGGAATTTTTAAAATTTTATAAAATGCGCAGAAATTTTTTATTTGCTGCTAATACCTGTTATAATTAAACCTGTATTTTTTAGAATAGAAGCCTGTAAATTAAGGAATAATTATGACAGAAAAAAAGAATAAACACTATCTTACAATTCATGGACATTTTTATCAGCCTCCGCGGGAAAATCCGTGGCTGGAAGCAATAGAGACCCAGGATAGTGCAGCGCCTTTTCACGACTGGAATATAAGAATTGCTCAGGAATGCTATAAACCTAATGCAGTTTCAAGAATAGTCAATTACAAAAACCAGGTTCTCGATATCGTAAACAATTACGGGATGATAAGCTTTAATTTCGGACCTACACTGCTTTCATGGCTGGAAGTACATGTCCCCAAGACTTACGAGAGAATACTGGAAGCTGATAAAAATTCCGCCGAAGCCAGATCCGGGCATGGAAACGCTTTAGCTCAAATTTATAATCATATGATAATGCCCCTGGCAAATGAAAGAGATAAATATACCCAGACAATATGGGGAATAAGAGATTTTTATTTTCGCTTTGGCAGAAAACCTGAAGGCATGTGGTTATCAGAAACTGCTGTTGATGAAGAGACTCTAAAGGTTCTGGCAGATTGCTGTATAAAATTCACTATACTTTCGCCTTACCAGGCTGATAAAATCAGGAAACTCAATGAAAAAAGAACAAAAGAAGAAAATAATAACTGGCAGGACGTGGGCTGGGGAAACATTGACCCGGGAAGATCATACAGATACTTTTTAAAAGACGGTACAGACCGCTATATTGACCTGTTTTTCTACGACGGCTCAATTTCCAAATCTGTTGCGTTTGAAGAACTGCTCAGAAACGGCGATAAGTTTATAGGACGCTTAAGAGACGGAATTTCCGGGGCAAGGGATTATGACCAGCTGGTTAATATTTCCACTGACGGTGAAAGCTACGGGCATCACACCATGTTAGGAAATATGGCACTTTCTTATGCCCTTAAAAACAAAATCAGGGAAACTGACTTTATTTTAACCAATTACAGCGAATTTCTTGAAAAAAATCCTCCGGTCTATGAAGCAGAAATTAAGCAACCTTCATCCTGGAGTTGTTTTCATGGCGTCGGCAGATGGAAAGAAAACTGCGGATGTTCTACAGGCGCCCCTCCGGGATGGAACCAGGAGTGGAGAACTCCTCTCAGGGATGCTCTTGACTGGCTTAGAGATAAACTTTACCAGGTCTATGAAACAAATATAGGTACTTACCTGAAAGACCCCTGGGGTGCAAGAAACAGGTATATTGATATTATCCTGGAAAGAAACCAGCAGACTATAGATAACTTCTGTATGCATGAAGCTGCCAGAGACCTTTCCCCCGTTGAAAAAGTTAATGTGGTTAAACTTCTTGAAATGCAAAGGCATGCCATGCTTATGTATACAAGCTGCGGATGGTTTTTCGCGGATATTAGCGGAATAGAAACAGTTCAGATTCTTAAATATGCGGCAAGGGCAATGCAAATAGCTGAAGAGTTCCAGGAAATTGACCTTGAGACAGGATTTTTAGAAATTCTTTCCAGGGCTGAAAGTAATATAAAAAAATTCGGCACAGGAAAAGACATTTACATGAAATCTGTAAAACCTTCAATTGTAAGCGTTAAACAGGTGGTCAGTCACTGGGCAATAAGCTCGCTTTTTGAGGAATACCAGGAGCAAACCGAACTTTACTGCTATAAAATAAAAACCCTTGACTATTCTAAAACCCAAAAAGGCGGTACAAGCCTTGTTATGGGCAGAATCGAGATCACTTCAAGCGTAACTTTTGAAAAACACGATATGATTTTTGCCCTGCTTCATTATGGAGGGGAAGATTTTCACTGTGTAATAAGGGGGTTTGCAGGAAAGTCAGAGTATAACAGGATAAAAAATAACTTGCAGGAAAAATATGAGACTTTGCCTCTTACGGAAGTTGTCAGAGGACTTGATGAGTACTTTGGAAAGGAATATTTTACTCTTAAAGAGCTGTTTATTGAAGAGAGGCGTAAAATTATTAACATCCTTATCCGGGATAAGCTCGAGCAGTTTGCAAGTACGTATAGAAATCTTTATGATGACGCTAAAGGACCTATTATGCAGCTTAAGGAGCTTGAGCTCAAGGTTCCTGAGGAATTCAGGATTGCCGCGGAATATGCTCTTAGCTGTAATTTAAACGACTTAATCCGGGAAGCCGAAGACATTGGCGATCCTGAAGTCCTGGAAAAAGCCATAGAAATTAATAAGGAAGCGAGAAAAATTGAGGTAAAACTCGATAATCAGTCAGTAAGAGAACTTTATAGCGACTATGTCACTGACAAAGTCCTGGAGCTCTCAAAAAACGGCAATACCAGTTCGTATGAATCGCTTTCAGAGTCATTAAGGCTTCTTGAAAAGCTTGATTTACAGCCGGATTTATCTGATGCACAGAATATTTACTTTAGTAAAATTTATAAAAAAATTCCTGAGTATATAGAGAATCTTGCAACTTCAAAAAATAAGGAAAATGATAGAAAACTTGTCTGCTCACTGCTTGTTTTAGGGGAAAAACTCAACTTTAATGTTGATGAGCAAATGGCAAAATTACAAAAAGTTATTTCTCAAACACCGATTTTTTAAAAATTTTACGTAAGAATTTTTTATTACTTCCTTATCAGTTACTTGAGACCTCTTCTGATCTGTCTTGATGTTTTTAAATTTATATTTGGCAGGCTAAGAAAACCATCTAATTGTTAAATCAG
The DNA here is from genome assembly GCA_028278305.1 of Candidatus Gastranaerophilales bacterium. Taxonomy (GTDB): domain Bacteria; phylum Cyanobacteriota; class Vampirovibrionia; order Gastranaerophilales; family UBA9971; genus JANQEB01. The sequence goes on along the minus strand of JANQEP010000141.1, from coordinate 1,587 downwards.
ATATTAAATTTTATTATTTATTTTAAAATTATTCGGGGATTTCTGACAAATATTTTACGGCTTGATTTTTTGTATTTTCGCGGGAATGAGGTTTATTTATGAACTTTAATGATTTTAGGGATTTAATAAAAAACAATGCTAAAAAAGGAATAAAAACCGAATTTATGAAGGTTACTCTCTCTATTGATGACTATAGAAAAGCAAAACCTGCAAATTACGGAATAGAAGAAACTTTTTTAGCAGATTTTGACAGGGAAACCGGGGATTATGTTATTTATTACCCGGATAAAGAGAGAGAAATCAGGCTAAAAAATAATGATGTAGAAGAAGAATTTTATGATAAAGGCTGGGGTGCTTATATGCATAAATAACTTAAGTATTGATATAAAAACTTCTTTTTAAAACAAGCCTGGTCTGTTAATATTATATAAGATAAAGTAATTATCTTATAGAGGCATAATTCCTATGAATAATGCTAATGAGCATAACTTACCGGTACCAAACTCACCCGGAAAACATAAAAAATTTGATATTATCAGGACTTTTGAAGTATTTAACAGGGAAAACTTAGCCGTATTAAAAGACAGAATAATAGAAATAATTCTGATTGAAGCTGATAATATATTTTCTAATAATAAAAAAATATTTGATATTGATTTAAGAAAAAACAAATCAATACAAATTTCTGTTTTTAACGATAAAAAAACTTATGACCTTCTTTCAAACACCTGGAAAAGACATAAAATAAAACAGGGTAATTTAAATGATAAAAGTAACCAGAGTAGAATTTTTGATCAGCTGCCCGAGCCTTAAAAAGTGCCCGGAATATAATTTACCGGAAATAGCGTTAATAGGGCGCTCAAACGTAGGGAAGTCTTCTTTTATAAATACCCTGGTAAACAGGAAAAATCTTGCCCGTACAAGTAATACCCCGGGAAAGACCAGGCTCATAAATCTCTACAAAGTACAGGACAGGCTAATCATTGCTGATTTGCCCGGTTACGGATATGCCAGGGTTTCTAAAAAAGAAAAGGAATCCTGGGCAAAAACTCTGGAAGATTACCTTCTTAACAGAAAAACCTTAAAGTATGTAATTCAGCTGATAGATGCCCGGCATGAAGTCCAGAAAAATGATCTTCAAATGAGGGAATGGCTTGATTATTATAAAATTTCAGCTGTAACGGTTGCTACAAAAATAGATACCATAAGTAAAAATAAACTACCTGCAGCCTTAAAACAAATTTCAGAAACACTAAGCTCTGAAGTAATCGGCTTCTCGGCAAAAACAGGGTTTGGAAAGGAAAAAATTTTAAAACTACTGCCTGGTTAGACACCCGAACATGTGATTCTTTAAATATAGTAATCTTAAAAAGTAATCAGGAAATTAGTTAAATTTAAAAATAAAAAATGTCTGAAACTACCATCCCCCTGCCCCTTCAAAGGAAGGGGGAAACCGTTTTGGGTAGGGCGAAGCCCTACACCTAACCCTTAAAGTGCTGCTATTATTGCTTTTCATCCTCATGTATTAAATCTTGTTTATTTTCCCGGATCACTATAAAGAAGTAATAAAAAATTTTAAAATGCGTA